>DATABW010000027.1:0-14636 GCA_036259375.1 Woeseiaceae bacterium | reverse complement strand
ACCGGGGCCATTGGCGGAAATAAAGCGGACCGCAGGGACCGAAAGGTCCCGAAGGGAGCCATTCCGCCAATGGCCCCGGTGACGCCCGGAATCCGTGGTAGGCCGACTTCGGCGTTAACCGACCTACCCATAGGCGAGCGCATTTGAAAGAATGCCGGCTTCGTTCGCTGCGCCGCCGGATTCCTAAATGCCCATTCGTCAATTGCCCGCGCACCTGGTCAACCAGATCGCTGCCGGCGAGGTGGTCGAGCGGCCGGCGTCGGTGGTCAAGGAGCTGATCGAGAACAGCCTGGATGCCGGGGCGCGGGCGATCACGATCGATTTGCAGGCGGGGGGCACGAAGCTCGTGCGGGTGCGCGACGACGGAGCCGGAATCCCCGTGGAGGAGCTGGCTCTCGCGTTGTCGCGGCACGCGACCAGCAAAATTTCGAGTCTCGAGGACCTCGAAGCCATCGCTTCGCTGGGATTCCGCGGGGAGGCGTTGCCGAGCATCGCCTCGGTCGCCCGGCTGAACTTGCGATCGCGGACGGCGGCCGCGAATACGGGCTGGGAGGTGTCGGCGGACGACGGCAGGATCGCGGAGCCCGCACCTTGCGCGCATCCGGCCGGCACGACGGTCGAAGTGCGCGACCTCTTCTACAACACGCCGGGCCGGCGCCGCTTCCTGCGCGCCGAACGCACCGAATACCAGCACATCGACAAGTGGATCCGCCGCCTGGCGCTGGCCCGGCCGGACGTGGCGTTCAGCGTCTCGCATAACGGCCGCCCGGTGCTCGTGCTCGCCGCTGCCTCCGGCGATGACGAACGCCTCGCGCGCCTCGGGAAGATCTGCGGCGATGCGTTTGCGAGCCAGCTCGTTCACATGGCGCGCGAGGCAGACGGCCTCGCCTTATCCGGCTGGCTGGCGCTGCCGACCTTCAACCGGAGCCAGCCCGACCTGCAGTTCTGGTTCGTCAACGGTCGCAGCATTGCCGACCGGACGCTGAGCCATGCCGTGCGCCACGCGTATCGTGACGTGCTGTTCCACGGGCGCCACCCGGCGTACGTGCTGCATCTCGCCATCAATCCCGCGGCGGTGGACGCCAATGCGCATCCCGCCAAGCATGAAGTGCGGTTCCGGGACGGCCGGCGAGTGCACGGCCTGGTGTCGCAGGCCATCGAGCAGGCCCTTACCGGCACTCGGCCCGGCGGGCACAGCGAGTCGGCGGTACCCGCGAATGTGATCCGGAGCAGCCTCTTTCGCCAGTCGTCGATGACCCTGGCGGTGAACAAAAACGCACCGGCGCCTGCCGTGCGGGAGGCGCTTGCCGGCTATCGCGCGCTGGCCGCCGGAGCGATCACGGAATCCGCCGATTATGAGCCCGATAGTGACGCTATTCCGCCGCTCGGCTTTGCAATCGCGCAACTTGCCGGCATCTACATCCTCGCGGAGAACGCCGATGGACTCGTGGTCGTCGACATGCACGCGGCGCATGAACGCGTCGTTTACGAGAAACTGAAAGCCGCATTCGATGCGGGCAATGTCGTGCGGCAACCGTTCCTCGTGCCTGCCGCCGTCAGTGTCTCGGAGCAGGAAGCGGCGCTCGCCGAAGCGGCCGGGCCGGTGTTCGAACGCGTCGGACTGGTCGTGAACCGGGGAGGGCCGTCGAGCGTCGTCATTCGCGAGCTGCCGGCGTTGCTCAGACAGGCCGACGCGGAGGCGCTGGTGCGGGACGTTCTTTCCGATCTCCAGCAATCCGACAGCAGCAGCCGCGTCGAAGACACCTGCCACGAGCTGCTGGCGACGATGGCCTGCCATTCTGCCGTGCGCGCCAACCGCCGGCTGAGCATCGCGGAAATGAATGCGCTGCTGCGGGAAATGGAGTCGACCGAAAAGTCGGACCAGTGCAACCACGGCCGGCCTACCTGGACGGCCGTCAGCCTGCAGGACCTCGACCGCCTGTTCCTGCGCGGCCAGTAAGCCGAAGCCGACGTGCCCGAGCGCACCGAGCCTCCCGCGGTCTGCCTGATGGGACCTACCGCTTCCGGTAAAACCGAGCTGGCGGTGCGGCTCGTCGAGAACCTGCCGCTCGCCATCATCAGCGTGGACTCCGCGATGGTGTATCGCGGCATGGATATCGGCACCGCGAAACCCGAGGCGGCGATCCTGCGGCGGGCGCCGCACCGGCTCATCGACATCCGCGAACCGGAAGACACGTACTCGGCAGGGGACTTCGTGCGGGATGCGCAGGCGGAGATGGCGAACATTCGCGCTGCGGGTCGGGTGCCGCTACTGGTCGGCGGGACGATGATGTATTTCCGGGCGTTGACGCGCGGCATAGCCGAGCTGCCGGCGGCCGACGCGCAGTTGCGCCGCGGGATCGACCGGGAGGCGCGGGCAGAGGGATGGCCCGCCTTGCACGCGCGTCTCGCGGAGGTGGACCCGGCCGCCGCGGCGCGCATCGCGCCGAACGACAGCCAACGCATCCAGCGCGCTTTGGAGGTGTGGCGCGCGAGCGGCAGGCCGCTGTCGGCCTGGCTGGCGGACGAGCAAAGCCGAACGCCGGCGCCCTGTTACCTGAGGATCGGCCTCGTGCCCGAACCGAGGGCGTCGTTGCATCGGCGCATCGAAACGCGTTTCCGCCACATGCTGGAGGCAGGTTTCGTGGACGAGGTGATTCGTCTCCAGCAGCGGCCGGCGCTGGCTGCGGGAAGCCCGGCGATGCGGGCGGTGGGTTACCGGCAGATCTGGAGTTACCTCGATGGCCGCTCCACACTGGATGAGGCGTACCGGAATGCGGTCACCGCAACCCGGCAACTGGCGAAACGGCAGATGACCTGGCTTCGAACCGAAGACGGTCTTACCTGTCATAACCCACTTGAAGAGGATGTTTTCGGTGCCATATCCGCCCGGATACGGGAACGGCTGGAGCTGTGATAGAATTTTTATGGTTTTTACTTCGCACTGGGCTGGTCACGGCAATACTTCGCAGCTTTGGACGGAAGTCCAGGGAAACCGGCGCCACCGGAACTGTCGTGACCGATTTTGATTGCTCGATCGAGCAATAAAAAGAATAAGGAGACCCACCATGGCAAAAGGGCAGTCGCTGCAGGACCCGTTCCTCAATATATTGCGGAAGGAAAAGGTACCTGTGTCCATCTACCTGGTTAACGGCATCAAGCTTCAGGGACAGGTCGATTCGTTCGACCAGTTCGTCGTTCTCCTGAAGAACAGCGTCAACCAGATGGTGTACAAACATGCGATCTCGACAGTCGTACCGGCACGCAACGTGCGCCTGCCGATGCCGGAGGACGAAGCAGGAGACAGTGACGACTGACACCACCTCGAGGCCGCGTTCGGAGGCCGTGATTGTTTGAGCGACCCAAGAGCGGCGAACGCGCCATTCTGGTTCATGCGGCAGCCGGTGGAGCCCCGGACACCATAGAACGCGAGGAGTTTGTCGAGCTTGCGACCTCGGCGGGCGCCGCGGTCGTGGACCAGCTCGTCAGCTCGCGTCGTACTCCGGATTCCCGCTACTTCATCGGCAAGGGCAAAGTCGAGGAACTCGCACGGCGCGTCGAGGCGCAGCGCGCCGAGCTGGTCATCTCGAGCGGCTCGCTGACGCCGGCGCAGGAGCGCAACCTGGAGCAGAAGCTCAAGTGTCGCGTGCTCGACCGCAACGGCCTGATCCTCGATATCTTCGCGCAACGCGCGCGCAGTTTTGAAGGCAAGCTGCAGGTCGAGCTGGCGCAATTGCGCCACCTGTCGACGCGCCTGGTGCGAGGCTGGACTCACCTCGAGCGGCAGAAGGGCGGCATCGGACTTCGCGGACCGGGCGAGACGCAGCTCGAAACCGACCGCCGCCTGATAGGCAAGCGCATTCGCCAGCTGAAGCTGCGCCTGGAGCAGGTGGACAGCCGGCGCGAAATGAACCGGCAGAACCGGCTGCGGGCCGAAGTGCCCACGGTGGCGATCGTCGGGTATACGAATGCCGGCAAGTCGACACTGTTCAACCGGCTGACGGAAGCGGGCGTGTACGTCGAAGACAAGTTGTTCGCCACGCTCGACCCGACGCTGCGCAGGCTCAGGCTCGCTGACGGCATGGAAGTCATCCTGGCGGACACGGTGGGTTTCGTGCGCGACCTGCCGCACGAGCTGATCGCCGCGTTCCGGTCGACCCTGCAGGAAGCACGGCAGGCCGACCTGATCCTGCACCTGATAGATGCCAGCGACCCGCATCGATGGCAGCGCATACGCCAGGTCAACGCCGTGCTGCGGGAGCTCGATGCCGACCGGGTGCCCCAGATTCGCGTTTACAACAAGATCGACCGCCTCGAGCGCCGCCCGCGGCGCATCGACGGGCCGCTGCGCCGCAATCGCGCGGTCTGGCTGTCCGCCAGGACCGGCGACGGCGTCGACGATCTGCTCGCGGCCATCGAGGATCGTCTGCGCCGCAGGCAAGTACGGGGTATGATGCGCCTGCAACCCGGACAGGGTCGCCAACGCGCGCTGTTGTTCGAGATGGGCGCGGTATCGCAGGAATTTCCCGTCGATGACGGCGGGTGGGTGCTGGAACTGTGCATGGGAGAGCGGGAGTTCCAGCGCTTCGTCAAGCGCGAGAACCTGCCGGCCGATATCCTCGAGCGATCGGGGCCGGAACAGCCGTCGCGCGCCGCCACACACCGATAGAGAACAACATGGCCTGGAACGACCCCGACAACGGCAAAGACCGCTGGAAGAAGAATGGCGAACAGCCGAATGACCTGGACCGAATCGTGCAGAACTGGCAGCGTCGGCTGGCCGGGCTGTTCGGGGGCGGCTCCCGCTCGTCCGGGGGGTCCACGGGCGGTGGCGGGCCATCCGGCGCGTGGATCCTGATCGGGCTCCTCCTCATTGGCTGGGCCCTCACCGGGCTTTATAGAGTGGACGAGGCACAGCGCGGCATCGTGCAGCGCTTCGGCGCCTACACTGTCACGGCGATGCCCGGGCTGCACTGGCATCTCCCGTACCCGATCGAGACAGTCGACATCGTCAACACCAGCGAAGTCTCCGACTATTCGTTCAACACCGAAATGCTGACGGCGGACGAAGCCTATCTGTACATACAGATGGTGGTGCAGTACCGCCGCAGCGATCCGGTCAAGTACAGTTTCGAAGTCATTGACCCGGAACAGACCCTGCGCGACGTCACCGAAAGCGCGCTGCGGGAAGTGGTCGGCACGAGCACCATGGCCGATCTCGTATCCGAACAGCGGGACCAGATCGCGCCGCAGACAAGGCAGATCCTGCAGAACACGCTGGACCAGTACGGCGCGGGCATCACCGTGACGTCGCTGTCGCTCGAGTCGCTCGACTATCCCGAGGCGGTGCAGGCGGCGGTGGACGACACGCAAAAGGCGCGTAACGACCGCGATCGTTACATCCTGGAGGCGGACACCTACGCGCAGCGCCTGATCCCGGTGGCGCGCGGCGAGGCGTCGCGCATACTGCAGGACGCGCAGGCGTATCACGACCGCGTGATTGCGCAGGCCACAGGCGATGCTTCGCGCTTCGAAGCCGTGCTGACGGAGTACCGGCAGGCGCCCCGCGTGACCCGCGAACGCATGTACATCGATGCGCTGGAGCAGGTGTACGGCAATTCCAGCAAGGTCATCCTCGACTCCGAAGGCAGCGGCAACCTGCTCTACCTGCCGATCAGCGAATTGCTCGACGGTGCCTCCCGGCGCACGCGCAGCGAAGTCGGAAGCGACGGCTACCAGGTGGCGCCGCCGCCCACGGAAAGCTCGGAACAATCCGCCCGCGACGAGGCGGCCCGCAACCGGAGGACCCGCCAATGACCAATGGCAGGCTTGCAATCCTCGTCGTGGCGGGCCTGGTCCTGGTCGCGCTGGGACTCTCTGCCTTCACCGTCAACGAACGCGAGCTGGCGATCAAGCTGCAGGTCGGCCAGGTCGTGCAGGCGCACTACGAGCCGGGGCTGCATTTCAAGATCCCGGTTTTCCAGACCGTACGGAAGTTTCCCAAGCGCATCCTGACCATCAGCGACCAGCCGGAGCGGATCTTCACCGCGGAGAGGCTCGCGCTCCAGGTGGATTTCTTCGTCAAGTGGCGCGTCGTCGACGCCGTCCGGTACTACACGTCCACCGGCGGGGTGCGCGAGATCGCCACCGATCGCCTGTCCCAGATCGTCAAGGACGCCATCGTGACGGAAATGGGCAAGCGGACGGTGCAGGAAGCCATTTCCGTCGAGCGCGCCGAGTTGATGCGGGACATGCTGGTCACTGCCTCCGCGACGGCCGAAGGACTCGGTGTGGACCTGATCGACGTGCGCGTCAAGCAGGTGGAGTTTCCCCCGGACGTGCGCGACTCCGTCTACCGGCAGATGCGCGAGGAGCGTGCGCGCGTGGCGGCCGAAAGGCGGGCCGAAGGCCAGGAGATCGCGGAGGAGCGCAGGGCGCGGGCCGACCGCGAACGGACCATCATTCTCGCGAATGCCAATCGGGAGGCGCAGCAGATCCGCGGCGAAGCCGACGCCACCGCGGCGAACATCTATGCCGCAGCCTACACCAAGGACCCGGAGTTCTATTCGTTCTACCGGAGCATCAATGCCTACAAGGAGTCGGTCGGCGAAGCCGGCGACATCCTGGTGATCGAGCCCGATAACGAATTTTTCCGTTACCTGAACCAGTCGGGCGGCGGCCAGCAGTAAGTCTCCGCGGCCGGTCTCGATCCGCTGCTGGCGGTACGGTGCACGAAAATCCATGTGGCAGGACATACTGACGGCGTTCGCGCTTTACCTGATCATCGAGGGCATGATTCCTTTTGTCGGGCCGCAGCGGTTCCGCCGCACCATGGAGCAGATCGGCAGGCTGAGCGATAACCACCTGCGCTCGGCCGGGCTGGTTGCGATGGGCGCTGGCCTCCTGTTGTTATTCATCGCGAGATCGTGAGCGGAAAAGCCATGGGCAGGAACGTAGTCGTCATCGGCACCCAGTGGGGCGACGAAGGGAAAGGCAAGATCGTCGATCTGCTGACGGATCGCGCAGCAGCCGTGGTCCGCTTCCAGGGCGGGCACAACGCCGGCCATACGCTGGTGATCGGCGGCCGCAAGACGGTCCTGCACCTGATTCCCTCGGGGATATTGCGCGAAGGCGTCAGTTGCCTGATCGGCAACGGCGTCGTTCTGTCCCTCGAAGCACTCATCGCAGAGGCCGGGGCGCTGATTGCGAACGGTGTGCCGGTCTACGAGCGGCTCAGGGTCAGCCCGGCCTGCCCGCTGATCCTGCCGAGTCATGTCGCGCTCGACATTGCCCGGGAAAAGGCCAAGGGTTCGGCCGCCATCGGAACGACGGGGCGCGGCATCGGGCCGGCCTACGAGGACAAGGTATCCCGCCGCGCCCTGAAGGTATCGGATCTTTTCGTGCGCGAGAAATTTGCGGCGAAGCTCGGGGAGGTTCTCGACTTCCATAACTTCCTGCTGCGCAACTATTTTCGCGTGGAGCCGGTCGATTTCGCGAAGACGCTCGATGCGGCGCTGCAGGCTGCCGAAACCATTGCCCCGATTACGGCGGACGTTACCCAG
Organism: Woeseiaceae bacterium; assembly: GCA_036259375.1. Lineage (GTDB taxonomy): Bacteria > Pseudomonadota > Gammaproteobacteria > Steroidobacterales > Woeseiaceae > IDS-8. Next base: position 7,074 of record DATABW010000027.1, on the reverse strand, counting down.
GTACTCAAGGAGCTGACCGACGCCGGCGAGAGTATCCTGTTCGAGGGGGCGCAAGGATCCTTCCTCGACATCGACCACGGTACATATCCATTCGTGACCTCGTCCAACACGGTGGCCGCCGCGGCCAGCACCGGCACCGGGATCGGGCCGCGCAACCTCGATTACGTGCTCGGGATCGTGAAGGCGTACACCACGCGGGTCGGCGCGGGGCCGTTCCCGACCGAACTGTTCAACGACCAGGGCGAGCACCTCGCGACAGTCGGTGCCGAGTTCGGCGCAACCACGGGGCGGCCGCGCCGCTGCGGCTGGTTCGACGCCGTTGCGCTCAAGCGGTCGATCGTCAACAGCAGCGTGTCCGGACTTTGTGTCACAAAGCTGGATGTGCTCGACGGGCTGGAGAACATTCGCATCTGCATCGGTTACGAGATCGACGGCGAGCCGGTCTCCGGCGTACCGGTCATGATCGACCGTTTCGCGGAGTACCAGCCGGTGTACGAGGAGATGCCGGGCTGGAAGAGTTCGACGGTCGGCATCACGCGCTACGGCGATCTGCCGGAGGATGCGCGCCGCTACCTGGAGCGCATCCAGGAACTGGCAGGCGTGCCGCTCGACATCATCTCCACCGGCCCGGATCGCGAGCAGACCATCGTGTTGCGCCACCCGTTCGACTGAACCGTGATGCCGGTCGCGGCAACCCGGCCGCGAGCGCCAGGGCGGTGAGGATCAGCCAACCGAACGAACCACTGCCGCCCCCACCCTCGGTGGGTGGCGCCGGCGGCGGCGGCGCAATCGTGACCGGTTCTGCGATCGTTACCTGCGCCGCGGCACTGCCCGCGATCGTTGCGCCGGCCGGGTTGCTCAGGCGGACCTCGAAGGTCTCGTTGCCCTCGCTGTTGCCGTCGTCGGCAATGTCCAATACCAGGTTTTTGGGCATGCCGTCGCCCGCGTCCCAGGTGAGGGTGCCGCTCATGCTGCCATCGAAGTCGCTGCCGGATTCAGCGCTGCCGCCGGCGAGCGCATAATCCACACTTGCCGGGTGCCGGGCGCTGCCGCCGCGGCGAAGGACCAGGACCGCCTTGCCGAAACCACTCTCGGCAACCTCGATCGCTTCTTCGAAAAATCCGACGGTGCTCGGCGCGGCCGGCTCGCCGACGTAAACGCTCGCGACGTTGATGTCCCCGAGCGTGGCGCCGCCCTGCGGGTCTACCAGCCGCACGAACAGGCGCTCGAGGCCCTCGGCCGCGTCGTCGTTCGCCAGAGGGATACTGACTGTGCGCTCGGACGTGTCGCCATCGGCCCAGTCGAGCCGCCCTGCAGCCCCCTGGAAGTCCGTCGCGCCGGCGGTGGCGCCCAGGAATTCGAAACCGACGCTCACGCTGCCGGTGAGCCCGCCGGTGCGCCGGACGGTCAACTGCGCCGCCTGGCCTTCTTCGGCGAACACCGATTCCGCCGCAAACGCGAAGCGGCCCTGTTCCGTATCGCGGCTCCGGTCCCGCGCCAGGAACAAGCCGCTGTCGATGTCCTGGATGGCAATGGCGCCGCTGAAGAAGAACGGGTAGGCGCCCCAGGCGCCCTGGAACCCGGTGTTGTCGGAAAACGGGTAGGTGTCCAGGGAGCCGACCGTTTTCGGCACGGCCGGATCGCTGATGTCGAGCACCGTGAGGCCGCGACTGTAATTGGACATGTAATAGCGATTGCCGCGCACGAAGCCGTTGTGGTCGATGGCATTCGTCGGCCCGGTCCATTCGCCGATCTGCACCGGGGCACGCAGGTCGGCGAGTGAAAATACCCGCACCGTGGTCGTCAGGCCCAGCCGCTGCTCGTCGAGCTCGTCGTGCACGAACATGAATTGCCGGTCCTCCGACCACCAGCCCGAGTGGGTATAGGCGGAGTTGCTGTACACCGCCTGGTGCAGTCGTTCCGGGTGCTCGGGGTCGGTAATGTCCCAGAGGTCGATCGTGTTCTCGTTGAAATCCAGCAGCACCTCGCAATAGTCGCCCCCGTTCGCACACGTGTCTTTTCGCGCATCGGTAATCCGGACCGAGGAGGCATCGTGCATGTAATCGGGCGCCGTTGCGCCGCCGATGAACGCCGGCGCCGCCGGATCGGACAGCGAGTAGCTGCGGTATTGGCCGCTGCCGAGATCGGAGCCGGCGATGATGAGCACGGGTGTTGCCTCGGCCAGCGCGATACCGGTGCTGTAATCGGCCCCTGCCAGGTAAGCGTTATGCGCGCTCAAGAAGTCGCTTTGGTAAGCGACCTTCTCGATCGTATGCGGAAGGCCCGACATGTCGATCACGATAAGTCCGTCGGAAGCGCCGTCGGCGGTGACATAGGCATAAGCGCGCCAGCGATCCCCGGCGGAATCGAACAACTGGTACACCTTGACGTCGCGCCAGGTCGTCCGCTGGCCTTGCACGAAAGCGACTTCGACGGGGTTTGCCGGGTCGGTGACATCGATTACCGCCGTGCCGGTATCGAAGCCCGCGAGCGTGTACTCGCGGCCGGTATTGAGATCGACGAAGCCCCACACGTCATTGCCGGCTGCGGGCGCAGCGCGCAAATCCCCGAATGGAACGTGCGACAGCACGTCCACCGATTCGCACGCCAGGTCGCCCGCCACGCCGTCCACGCACTCGGCGGGCGCTGCGCCCTTTTTCAGTCGATCATAAACGCCCAGCAGTTCACCGGCTTCGGCAGCCTCCTCGGCGCCGAGGCCCTTGCTGTCGGCAATTACGTTGAACCCGCGCGCTTCGAGCAAGGCGCGATACTCGTGCGGGACACCGGTCAGCGTGGTTGTTCCGAAGCCGCTGCGCTCGAAGCCGTCCCGGCGCGCATAGCCGCCGCTCACGTTGACCGAGTTGCTGACGAGGTGGAACAGGATCTCCGGGCTATCGACTGCGTAGGAGCCCGCGGCGAGGCGTATCTCGGCCGCCTTGCCGGCCTTTGAAAGGGCATAGCCTATCGTCCGGCACGGCGTCCTTGCGTCCTGGCAGTCACCCTCGTCCGTGCCGCTGTCGGCGACGAAGAGCGGGTGGACCCCGCTATGCGCGCCGGCCAGGTGCCCGACGGCGAGCGTGAGCCCGGCGAGCGCCAGGGGAAGAATACGGGAGCGAGAGCGATCAGCCATGCAACACCGCCTGGTCATCGACGGTTCGGGAACGGTGTACGGCCAGATTGTACAATGGACGAGTTCGGCTAGAGAGTGTTGCAGTTTGACCGGTGACAGGGGGCCGCTCCGCTTCAGGGCGGGGGCCGGCGCGTACCACGAGATCAGGAAGCGGGGGTTCTCCGAGGAACGGATCGGCACGATCGCCGGTGCGTCCGGTGGCGCCAAGTGGCTGGTGCTGAGCCAGCTCGATCGCGTCATCATCGAGCGCGTGCTGCCGAAGCTTGCGGGGCCGGTGCACCTGCTGGGGTCGTCGATCGGCGCGTGGCGCTTTGCCTGCTATGCGAGAAGCGCGCCGCTCGCGGCGCTCGAGCGCTTCGAGGCGGCGTACGTCGAACAGCGTTACAGCGCCCGGCCCTCGGCCGCCGAGGTGACCCGCAAAACCCGCGAGATCCTCGCCCAGGTGCTGGGCGAGACCGGCGCCGCCGAAATCGTGTCTCACACCCGGTTCCGCTCGCACATCCTGACGGTCCGCAGCCGCTTGTTGACGTCCAGCGACTACCGCCCCGCGCTGTGGTCGGGACTGTTTGCCGCAGCGCTCGCGAATACGGTCAGCCGCCGCACGCTGGGCGCTTTTTTTACGCGCAGCCTGTTCTACGACCCGCGGGACCTGCCTCCTTTCTACAACGCAACCGGATTTCCCCTCGAGCGCATCGCGCTCACGGCGAACAACCTGGTGGACGCGATCGTTGCTTCGGGCTCTATTCCCACGGTGCTGACCGGCGTCCGCGATATCCCCGGCGCGCCGGCCGGCGTGTACCGCGACGGCGGCATCATCGATTACCACCTGGACCTGCCCCTTGGCGAACCCGATCGCCTGACGTTGTTTCCGCACTTTTTCGACCGCCTCATCCCCGGGTGGTTCGACAAGGGCCTGCGGTGGCGGCGACACAATCCGCTGCATACCGACCGCACAGTGCTGGTCAGTCCCTCGGCGGAATTCATATCGCGGCTTCCCGGCGGCAAGGTACCGGACCGGACCGACTTCGTGCGTATGACGGAGGCGCAGCGGATCGGTCTCTGGCACCGCGTGATCGCTGCCTGCCGTGAACTTGCCGACGACCTCGACAACGTTCTCGAGCACGGATCACTGCCGGGGCGCCTCGAGCCGCTGTAGGAGCCCGTCTCACGAGCAACATTGCCTTCCAGTGTGGCTCGCCCGCAGGACGGGCTCCTACAACGCCCGCAGGCAGCGTTCGGTCAGGAGATCGTGCAGGCGCTCCACGTCTTCGTGCATGAGGTACTCTCCGCTGTCTTTCCAGCCTCGCACCATGACGAGGCTGCGCTCGTTCACGATGAGCCAGTCGTCGTCACATTGCTCCTCGACTTCCCAGCCGGGGACGGCGATCACGGTACGGACCTTGAGCGCGAGCTTCAAAGCTTTTTTCAACTGCCGCTCGAGCAGCTTCGATTGCTCGCCGAAGGGAGTCAGTCCAACCCGGTGCTTGCCCGGTGCGAACAAAAGCTGTTCGCCCTGGGCGCGGATGCGGTTGTGCCGTCCCGGGGGACGGGCGATCACGTAGATGGCGTAGATACCGTGCAGCCCTGCCACAACGTTGTCGATCACGCCAGCGCCGCAGGGCACTTCATGGAACACCCGGTTGCGATTCCCCGCCAGCTTGTGCAGCCCCTGCCCGATGGCAATGTTGGCGTCGCGCACGAATTCCAGCCGGCGCTTCGCGAGCACGACGCGGACGAGTCTCGTGACGGCGAGGGCCGCGGCTGCGACGAGGCTGGCGGCTGCCAGCACGAGCTGCCAGGCCGCGAGACCGTGAAAGCGCGCCGCCGGCGCAAGCAGGTAAGCAAACGGGAACAGGACAATGAAGACGCCGGCGGTTGCCAGCAGGATCCACTGCTTGCGATGCAGCGCTGCGAGCTGCTCGCGGAAGCGCTGCGCAGCCTCCGGCATGATGAAGCCCGCAAACCGTCCCGCGGCGTTACGCGTCCGGGCCAGGGCCAGCCCGGAACGGGCAAGCAGCGCGAAAACGAAGGAACCCGCGACGGCCACGGCGGCCGCCCCGCTGATGGCCTCGACATTCATCCGGGCGATCCGTGCTGGAGAAAATCCTCGGGGCAGGTTAACGGTATCGCCGCGGCGCTCCTGTGACACAGATCACAGCGCCGGTATCGATGCAAATGTGAATGCCGACACAACCCGGCTTGTGACGCCTTGGTATGGTTCGGGCCTCACGCCGTTCACCGGAGTTGAAGCATGCGAATCGCATATTGCAGAGCACTGATGTGCCTGGCGCTGGCCGGGCTCGGCGGGTGCGCGACCATGAGCGCAGAAGAATGCGCGTTGAGCGACTGGCACACTGTCGGATTCGAGGATGGGTCGCGCGGATTTACCGCCGACCGTCTGGGCGATCACCGCCGGGCGTGCGCCGAACACGGTTACGCGCCGGACTTCGCGGCTTACCAGGCCGGACGGGAAGACGGTCTGCGGCTCTATTGCCAGCCTGCACGTGGATTCAACGTCGGCTCCAACGGCGGTCGTTATCTCGGCGTGTGCCCGCCGGATCTGGAAGCGGAATTCCTCGACGGGTATCAGACCGGCGTCGAGCTCTACAACCTCCGTTCGAACGTGAATTCCGCCAACAGCCGGATCAGCGCGAGCCAGAATGAATTGCAGCGTACGAAGGACCTGATGCGCACGAAAGAAGCCGCGTTGATCGACCGCGACACCGCCACCGAGGAGCGGATCCTCCTGCTTGCCGACCTGAAAGAGCTGGCCGAACGCTCGGGAGAGCTGGAAGGCGAAATCGACCGGCTGATCGACGAACGCGCGCGGCACGAGGAGCGCCTCGCCGCCTACCAGGCGACGCTCGCCCACTCAGGCTACTGAGCCGAACAAGGGCGCCGCCCGGCGCCCGCTCCAGGGTTGCGGCTCGTGCTACGATCCGCAACCCTCCCCAACGCGGACTGGAGCGATCAAATGGAGTGGGTGACCTTACCCGAAGCCTGGGTGGCGCTGGCCACCCTGACGGCGCTGGAGATCATTCTCGGCGTCGACAACATCATCTTCATTTCGATTCTCGTCGGCCGGCTGCCGGAAGCGGTGCGCCAGCGGGCGCGCATCGTGGGCCTGAGCCTGGCCATGGCGATGCGAATCCTGTTGCTGCTCATGATCGCCTGGATCATGCAACTCCAGCGGCCGCTGTTCGAAGTGCTGGACGTCGCCATCTCGGGCCGCGACCTGATCCTGATAGGCGGGGGGCTCTTCCTGCTGGCGAAGTCGACCATCGAAATTCACCACTCCGTCGAGGGAGCGCGGCAGGAGGGAGTCACGCACAAAGCCGCGACTTTCGCCGGTGTGATCGTACAGATCGGCATCATCGATCTCGTGTTTTCGCTGGATTCCGTCATCACGGCCGTCGGCATGGCCGACCATGTACCGGTGATGATCATTGCAATCGTGCTGGCAGTGCTGGTGATGATGTTCGCCGCGCGCCCCATCGGCGACTTCGTCGACCAGCATCCGACCGTCAAGATGCTGGCGCTCAATTTCCTGGTCCTGATCGGTGTTGCCCTGGTCGCCGAAGGCATCGATTTCCACATTCCCAAAGGCTACATTTACTTCGCGATGGCGTTCTCGGTATTGGTGGAAATGCTGAACCTGCGCATCCGGGGGCAGAGCCAGCCGGTTTCGCTGCACAAGAAGTCGGTCGATTGACACAAGCTGGCGGAGACGGTGGTTTCGGGGCATAGAAAATGATCCGGCGTTTTGCAGCCGACGATGGGCGCTTGCGGCTAGTTGAAAGCGATGCGGGCGAACGCGTGGTCTGGTACGACCTGCTGCAACCGACCCCCGATGAAGAGGCCTTGCTCGAGCGGCGCCTCGGCGTGGACGTTCCCACCCGTGAAGATATGGAGGAGATCGAAGTATCCAGCCGTCTTTATTACGA
>DATABW010000026.1:0-3710 GCA_036259375.1 Woeseiaceae bacterium | reverse complement strand
AAATCGCCGCCGACGCGGCTGACGGTGAACTGCCCGCCGTCGGAGCCGGTTTCTGCGGCACTCGCGTCCGTCGCGGCGACGGACACCTGGACCTCGGCGGCTCCGGTACCGCTGCCATTGTCATCTTCTTCGTCGTCATCGGCGATGGTGAGCGTGGCGCCGGGAGCGGGCGAGCCGACGGGTGCCTGCGGACTGTTAGTCGAGCTGAGCGTGATCACGACCGTCTCGTCGCCCTCCACGAGCTCGTCGTCGATCGGCCTCACTTCGACCGGGGCGGAGCTCTGGCCGGGAGGGATACTCACGGAGCCGCTCAGCGCGCCGTAATCGACAGAGGACGTCGCGCTGCCGCCGACGGAATACTGCACGACGACCGCGCTGCCCGATTGGTTCTGGCCGCCGAGCGAAACGGTGAATTCGCCGCTGCCTGCGTTTTCGGTGGCGTCCCTGGTAGACGAAACGCTTACCGAATGACTGCTGTCGGATATGGTGACCGTGGCAGTGCCGCTGATGACGACGTCATCCCCGGCGTTGTTATCGGTGAGCGTGATGACGACCGTTTCGTCGCCTTCGAGCACGCCATCGTCCCCGCTCACGTTCACCGGCAAGCCCATCGACGACTGGCCAACGCCAAGCGTCAGGCTTCCGGCGAGGGCGTCGTAATCGGCGCCGGGTGTCGCGCTGCCGCCTACGGAATAATCGATTTTGACCGGCTGGCTCGTATCGCCCGTGCGGCTGACGGTGAATTGTCCGCTATCCGGGGTTTCGGCGGCCGTGGCGTCGGAGGCGGTGACCGAGACGGTAACCTGGGCCAGCGCCACGGACGGGGCGCCCAGCAGGACGAACAGGATGGCCATCCATCGGGGAAGCGACGGGATGCTTTCGTAAACCGGGACGCGGGGAGCGCCGCCCGGGGCGGGAGCGGAATGGTGCTTCACGTTCTTTGTTCTCCAACTCGAACACAGGCGTGTGTGCCCCCAGGCCGCTTCTGCTATCTGTTCTCGGACTGCCCCCCTACGAAGCCTTTGTATTCTGTATTGACTGTCGGGCCATTATAGATGCCTGCGGCGGCGCTGGCGAGCGGAGCCGGTGCCGCCTGACCGAACCGGCTGCCGGACACGCGCCGCAAACCGCGCAGCGCCGCTCTTTTCGCCGCGGCGAGCCCTGATATGGCGACTTCGCCAACGCGCGGCTGATTGCGGCGGTCAGCGCCGCCACCCGCCCCCGGCTTCACGAGATGCTCGACAAAACCGGCGTTGAGGCTGCGCTGCCCGGCGGCTTGGGTCTATACTCGCTCAAGCGGCTTTACCGGGAACGCAGACCCGAATGCGGGGAAGACGATCGTAATGGGGGAGTAAAGCATGTTTCGCAGGAACGCATTGAGCCAGGCCGTGATGGTTGCGCTCTCCACCGGGTCCGTCGGCTACGTTTCCGCCGCCGAGCTCGACGAAATCATCGTGACGGCCACCAAACGCGAGACCAACCTGCAGGACGTTTCGCTGGCCGTGCAGGCAATCGGCGAGCAGCGGCTGGAAGAGCTGAATATCGGCAATTTCGACGACTACGTCCGCTATCTTCCGAACGTCAACGCCGCCGGTCGCGGCCCCGGGCAATCGTCTATTTTCATTCGCGGCATGGCTACGGACTCCTCCGACCAGACTTCCGTGGAAATCGGCGCCCCGGTGCCGAACGTGGCGCTGTACCTCGACGAGCAGCCGGTCAGCTCGGGCGGCCGTAACCTCGACCTGTACGCCGCCGACATTGCGCGCATCGAAGTGCTGCCGGGGCCGCAAGGCACACTGTTCGGCGCGAGCTCCCAGGCCGGCACGGTGCGCCTGATCACGAACAAGCCTGTTTACGGCGAACTGCTCGCCGGCTTCGATGCGAGCGTCGCGGACACCCACAAGGGCGAGTTGAGCAACAGCGTCGAGGGTTACGTCAACATCCCGCTGCTCGACGACAGGCTGGCGTTGCGGGCGGTTTTCTATAACGCCTTCGACGGCGGCTATATCGACAACGTGTTCGGCGAGAACGCCTACACGGCGGAACACGTCGGCTTTCCTGCCGGCGCCGAGTCGACGGTGATCAACAACCTGGCGCTGGTCGAGGAGGACTTCAACGACACGACGTACACCGGCGGCCGCCTCAGCGCCAGCTACACGATCAACGACGACTGGGAGGTGACCGGGCAGTTCATGCAGCAGAAGCTGCAGGCAGACGGCGTCTTCGATCACTCGCCCGAGCGCATCGCGGAGCTCGAGGATCCGCAGTCCGGCAGCCGCGTGGTCGGCGACCTGCAGGTGCAGCGCTTCTTCCCGGACCGGCTCGAGGATGACTTCCAGCAGTATTCGCTGACCGTTGAGGGCCGGCTCCGCAACCTCGATGTGATTTACGCCGGCTCCTACCTGGACCGCGAGGTGAACAACAGCTTCGATTACAGCGGCTACACCGAGGTCGGCACGTACGGCTATTACTACATCTGCCAGCCCACCTACACCGTCTGCGGCGATCCCACGCAGGCCATGATCGCGTATATCGAGAACGACCGGACCACGCACGAGCTGCGGGTTTCCTCGTACGACGAGGAAGGTTTCGACTTCGTCGCCGGCGTTTACTTCGACGACATCGAGACCGGGGTGGACACGAACTTCTACGTGGCGGCCTCGACCGGTTTCTTCGCGCGGAACCGACCGATCTCGACGGCCACCCAGTTCAACCCGAACCCGCGGCTGCCCGGCATCACGTTCATGAACGACGCGATCCGCACTGAAGAGCAGTTTGCCGCCTTCGGCGAGGTGACGTACAACTTCACCGACGAGTGGTCGGCCACCCTGGGAGCGCGCTATTACGACCTCGAAACCTCCCTCGTCGGGTCGTCCAGCTTCGCCACCCTCGGCGACGTGGACACCGATAAGGGGAATAATTTCGACGAATTCTTCGCCGGCGACCTGCCGCTCAAGGAAGACGACGTCATCCTGAAAGGCAGCGTGACCTATCGTCTGAGCGACGACTCGCTGTTCTTCGGCACGTACTCTGAAGGGTATCGCCCCGGGGGCTTCAATCGCCTCTCCGATGACACCGGAGTGCCGCAGACGTATGTCAGCGATCAGGTGACCAACTATGAAATCGGCTGGAAGACGATGTGGCTGGGTGACCGGCTGCGTTTTAACGGCTCGATTTATCGGATCGAATGGGATGGTCTGCAGGTCGGCATCACCGATTTCAACATCTCCGTGCTGACCTTTACGTCCAATGCCGCCGACGCCGAGATCCTCGGATTCGAAGGCGACCTGTTATGGGCGGCGACCGACGAGTTCACGCTGCGCGGCGCCTGGTCGTACAACGACACCGAAATGGTGCGGGTGCCGCCGGGGGTGACGGACATCGCCGGGCCCGGCTCACAGCTTGCGCTTGCGCCCGAGCTGCAGTTTAACGTGAGCGGCCGCTATCAGTGGACGGTGGGCGATTGGGATCCGTATGCGCAGCTCGTCTACGCTTACACGGACGAGCAGTTCAGCTCGATCGTCGTCGACAACCGCTTCCTGCAGGAGTCGTACAACACGCTCGACGGGGCGCTGGGCGTGCAGATGGAGAACCTTACCGTGGAGCTCTTCGGCGAAAACCTCACCGACGAACGCGCGGAGCTGTTCATCAATTCGCTGGACACCGATCTCCGCATCACCACGAATCGCCCGCGCACGATCGGCGTGCGC
>DATABW010000025.1:0-5331 GCA_036259375.1 Woeseiaceae bacterium | reverse complement strand
GCCTCTTGATGTTGCATATGCAACATTCAGGGTCAGCCATCGCGCTTCCCGCAAATCAGGAGCGCAGCTTCGCCCAGGTGTCGCGGAGGGTCACGATCCGGTTGAACACCGGGCGCCCGGGCGCATGGTCGCCCGAATCCGCGCAGAAATAGCCGAGCCTCTCGAACTGGCAGACACAGTCAGCGGGCGCGTTGGCGAGTGACGGTTCGAGGCGGGCATCGACGATTTCCAGCGAATTGGGGTTCAGGTGGGCCTTTACGTCTTCCGTGCGGCCGGGATTGGGATCATCGAACAACCGGTCGTATAGGCGCACCTCGGCAGCGGCGGCATATTCGGCCGAGACCCAGTGGATGGTGCCCTTCACCTTGCGGTCGCTGCGGCCCGTGCCGCTGCGGGTGTCAGGATCGTAGGAGCAACGCAGCTCGATGATTTCGCCGGCGCCGTCCTTCACCACTTCGTCGCAGCGGATGATGTAGGCGTACCGGAGCCGCACCTCGCCGCCCGGTTTCAACCGGAAAAACTTCTTCGGCGCCTCTTCCATGAAGTCGTCCCTTTCGATGAAGAGCTCGCGGCCGAACGGCAGCTGCCGGTCTCCGAGCTCGGGACGGTTCGGGTGGTTCGCCGCCGTCACCTGCTCCGTCTCACGTTCCGGGTAATTCGTCAAAGTCACCTTGAGCGGACGCAGCACGCCCATCCGGCGCGGCGCGTTCCGATCGAGGTCTTCCCGTACGCAGTTCTCCAGCAGCGCCATCTCGATCACGTTCTCTTTCTTGGTGACGCCGATGCGCCGGCAGAAGTCGCGCAGCGCGGCCGGTGGATAACCGCGCCGCCGCATGCCGGCAAGCGTCGGCATGCGCGGGTCGTCCCAGCCGCGCACAATCCCGTCCTCCACCAGGCGCCCGAGCTTGCGCTTGCTCGTGACGGTGTACGCGAGATTGAGCCGCGAGAATTCGATCTGGCGCGGCCGGTGCGCCGGCTTCAACTGGTCGAGAAACCAGTCGTACAGCGGCCGGTGATCCTCGAACTCCAGGGTGCAAAGCGAATGGGTAATGCCCTCGAACGCATCCGACAGCCCGTGCGCGAAGTCGTACATCGGGTAGATACACCACTTGTCGCCGGTGCGCTGGTGGGAAACGTGGCGAATGCGGTAGAGCGTCGGGTCGCGCAGGTTGATATTCGGCGACTGCATGTCGATTTTCGCGCGCAGCACGTGTTCGCCGTCCGCGAATTCCCCGTCACGCATGCGGCGAAACAGGTCCAGGTTCTCGGCGACGCTGCGCCCGCGCCAGGGGCTGTCCCGGCCGGGCTCCGTCAGCGTACCCCGGTGCTCGCGAATCTCCTCGGCGCTCAGGCTGTCGACATAGGCACTGCCCATTTCAATCAGCCGTTCGGCGGCATCGAACAGCCGGTCGAAATAATCCGAGGCATGCGTCAACCGGTCCCCCCAGTCGAAGCCGAACCAGTGCACGTCCTCGCGAATGGCATTGACGTATTCCTCGCGCTCCTTGCCTGGATTGGTGTCGTCCAGGCGCAGGAAAGTCCGCCCGCCGTTCTCCGCGGCGATGCTGAAATTCAGGAAGATCGACTTGGCGTGGCCGACGTGCAGGTATCCGTTCGGCTCCGGCGGAAACCGCGTGACGACGTCGCCGCCGTGCTTGCCGCTGGCAATGTCGTCGGCGACGATCTGCCGGATGAAATCCCTGGACGAGTCGTCGTTCATTGAGAAGCGAGTGGTGCCGGGGCAGTGACCCGGCTCAGGAGCCGCCGCAGTGCGGGCACAAGCCCTCGATTTCAACCATCTGCCGCACGGCAGTAAAGCCCTGGTCGGCAGCCTTCTGCCCGACCAGGTGACTGATGTCGCCATCGTCGAGCTCCGCCACCGAGCGGCATTGCCGGCAGATCAGGAACTGGCCGGCATGGGAGCTGCGCGCATCCCGGCAGCCGATGAACGCATTGAGCGAATCGAGCCGGTGCACGAGTTCCGCTTCCATCAGGAACTCGAGGGCACGGTAGACGGTGGGCGGCGCCGCCTTCTTGCCCTGCCGGTTCAGCCGGTCGAGGATCTCGTACGCACCGATCGGGCGGTGACTCGCCCACACCAGCTCCAGGACGAGCCGGCGCAAGCCGGTAAAGCGAAGCCCCTTCTCCTGGCACACCTGTTCGGCGGTCCGGAGCGCGGCCGAGATGCAGTCGTCGTGGTCGTGGTGCGAGGGAGGAAAAGGTTGTGCGGTCGCCGCCTGGTTCATGTCGGGTCCTGCTCCAATCGCAACATTGTACACGACCGTCGCGCTGCACCGCGCGGTCCGTGACCTGCCTGACAGGCCGCAGCATTCGGTTACAATAGCGCGCCGTGATGCGCCGGGCCGATGCCGCTCGCCGCCTGATCCGAACAGTGACCTGAAAAATGCCGAACATCGAACTGCCAGACGGCTCCGTCCGCCGCTTCGAGGACGCCGTCACCGGCGCCGAGATCGCCGCCGATATCGCAAAGAGCCTGGCTCGCGACGCGGTGGCGATCCGCGTCAACGAGGAGCTGTGGGACCTGACGCGGCCGATTGCGGACGATGCGCGGATCGAGATCGTCACCCGCGACTCGGAAGACGGGCTCGAGTTGCTGCGCCACGACGCGGCGCACGTGCTGGCCGAAGCGGTGAAGGAACTGTGGCCGGAGACACAGGTAACCATCGGGCCGGCAATCGAAAACGGCTTTTACTACGATTTCGCGCGAGACGAACCGTTCACTCCCGAAGACCTCGTTGCTATCGAAGAGCGCATGAAAGAGATCGTCGATCGCGACGAAGCCATCACGCGGGAGGTATGGCAACGTGACGAGGCGGTTGCGTTCTTCCGCGGCCAGGGAGAGGAATACAAGGCGCGCATCATCGAGGACATCCCTCCGAACGAAACGCTGACCCTGTACCGGCAGGGCGAATTCGTCGACCTCTGCCGGGGACCGCACTTGCCGTCGACCGGTACACTCGGCAAGGCGTTTCACCTGCTGCGGGTTTCCGGCGCCTACTGGCGCGGCGACGCGAGTAACGCGATGCTGCAGCGCATCTACGGCACGGCGTGGGCGAACGAGAAGCAGCTTCGCGTTTACCTGCAACAGCTCGAGGAAGCCGAAAAACGCGATCACCGGCGCCTCGGCCGGACGATGGACCTGTTTCATTTCCAGGAGGAAGCGCCGGGCGCGGTTTTCTGGCATGCGGAAGGCTGGGGCCTGTTCCAGAAGCTCGTCGAGTACATGCGGCAGCGGGCGCAGGAAGCCGGCTACCAGGAGGTGAGCACGCCGGAACTGATGGACCGTTCGCTGTGGGAGGCGTCCGGGCACTGGCAGTCCTTCGGCGAAAACATGTATACGAGCGAGACGGTCGACGGCCGCACCTACGCGATCAAGCCGATGAACTGCCCCGGACACGTGCAGGTGTTCAAGCAGGGCATCACCAGTTATCGCGAACTGCCGTACCGGCTGGCCGAGTTCGGCAAACTCCATCGGTACGAACCTTCCGGCTCGTTGCACGGGCTGCTGCGCGTGCGCGCCTTCACCCAGGACGACGCACACGTATTCTGCACGCCTGAACAGATCACACCCGAATCCCTCGCGATCTGCCGGCAGATTCTCGACATTTACGGCGATTTCGGTTTCGAGGACGTGCGCATCAAGTTCGCCGACCGCCCGCCGGTGCGGGTGGGCGCAGACGAGGTCTGGGACGAAGCGGAAGCCGCATTGCTGGACGCGCTGAAGGCGGCAAAGCTCGACTACACCCTCAATCCCGGCGAAGGCGCTTTCTACGGCCCCAAGCTGGAATTCGTGCTGCGTGACGCGATCGGCCGTGACTGGCAGTGCGGCACGCTGCAAGTCGATCTCAACCTGGCGTCGCGGCTCGGGGCCACGTACGTCGGCGAGGATGGCCAGAAGCACACGCCGGTCATGCTGCACCGCGCGATCCTCGGCTCGCTGGAACGTTTTATGGGGATCCTGCTCGAGCACCACGCCGGTCACCTCCCGCTGTGGCTCGCGCCGACCCAGGCCAAGGTGCTGACGATCACCGCAGAGGCGGACGAGTACGCGCTGAAAGTCGTATCGAAGCTCCGCAATGCGGGTATCAAAGCGGACGCCGACCTCCGCAACGAGAAGATCTCTTACAAGGTGCGCGAGCACAGCGTCGCCAAGATCCCCGTCCTGCTCGCCGTGGGCGGCCGCGAGGTCGACGAAGAAACGGTCGCGCTGCGGCGCCTCGGCTCCAAGCAGCAGAAAGTCGTGAGCCTCGACGACGCCATTTCCCAGCTCCGGGACGAAATCCGCACGCGCGGCCGCGACGCCGCCTGACCGCAGGTGCCGTGACCGCCGATGCGACTGTGGCCCACGTCACAAATTCTGCAAACAACGGCCTTTCGCCCACGAATCCCGATTTTGCCGGCGATATACTCCGGAGGCGCGACACTCCGATTGCGCATTGGACATAAAGCCGCCAGGGAGAAGGGATGTGGCTCTGGAGCATTTCAAAACGCAGGTGTTGCTGCTGCACAGCCAGCAAAGCACGCTGGACGCATTGAGCGCCGGTTTCGGCGAGCGCTATTCGGTCCACGTCGCAACCAGCGGCGCCGAAGCACTGAGCACGCTCGGCGAAACTCCCATCCACGTCATCGTTTCGGCACAGGACCTGCCCGGCATGAGCGGCCTCGAGGCGCTGCGGGAGGCGCGGAAACGCTCGCCTGACACCATCGGCATCCTGCTCGCCGGCAGCGACCGCGACGACGGGCTGGAAGCGCTGGTCGGTGACCAGGAGGTGTTCCAGATCGTGCGCGGTGCGATCAGCCCCGAAGCGCTGCGCAATCTCATCGACACCGCGACGAAGCACATCCGGCTGCTCGCCATTTCGGAGTCCGCGAACGACCAGGCAGCTGATGTCGACGAACCCTCCGGCGAACACATCATCATGGAAACGGGCGAACACGGCCGGGCGATCGTCACCGAAACCACGAGCGCCATACCGGTCCTGCAGCCGCAGCGGAACGTGATCAGCCCGAACGCGGCCGGCCGCGAAGTCGACGTGCTGGTGCTCACGAAAGACGAGGAGTTCCTCGCCACGATCAAGGAGTCGGCACGCGGGCTGCACAACGTGCAGTACGCGAACACCCCCTCCCAGGCCGAGGCCCTCGTGCGCGAGCACAAGGTGGGCGTGCTCGTGACCGATGCCGCCATGATCGGCTCCAACATCGAAGCGCTGACGGAACGGCTGCGGGCGGCGCGGCCCCGCCTCGTGGCGATCGTCGCCGGCCGCCGCGACGACGGCGAACTGCTCATGGACCTGATCAATCGCGGACAGG
>DATABW010000024.1:0-4166 GCA_036259375.1 Woeseiaceae bacterium | reverse complement strand
GGCCTGGGCCAGCCCGTCCGGGATCGGCGAGCCGCTCTCCATCACGGGCGGCAACGATGCGAGCAGCAGGGCGTCGAAGCCGCGCGTCGCCGCCTCGACGGGATCAGCCGGTTCCCCCGCCGCGGGATCGATTGCGAGGATTCGAGACGGAACGGGCGTGTCTCCTGCCGCCTTCGCCTTTATTCCTCCTTCTGCCAAATTTCCACCTCTTCCTCCTCAGGCGGACTCTCGACGATGATCTGCCCGACCTTGCACGGCGTTACGGTTTTTTCCTGGTTGCATTCCGGCAGGGCTTGCAGCCGGTCCATGTACGCCATGCGCGTCGCGTCGGGCGGCCCCTGCTGCTGCCTCTCCTGATCCCTCTCGCCGGGTGGAATGATTCCCCAGCCGTTCGTATCCGCCAGTTGCTGCTCCGCGTCTTCCAGGGAGGCGTACACCGGCCGCTGTCGCGCCGTCGGGAGGCAGCGGGAGCGGTCGGGATTCACGATGACGGTCTCGTCGTTCTCCTTCGAAGCGACGAGCTCCTGCAGGACCGCCTCGCAGTCGCGCCGGTCGAAGAACACGTACTGCGTTTCCTGTGGCTGGCACACCGTCTTGCCGCTCGGCGCCACGCATTCGCTCAGGGTGAGCACAAAAACCTGTATCCACGCTGTGTCCATGGAGATCTCCCGGGAGAAATTATTTAGAGGCGTCGGCGGGCGGTTCAGGACGAAGGACCGCGGAGCGGCGGCGCGCCCGGCACGAACAGCCATTCTAGCATCGGGCGCCCGGCAGCGTCGCCGCTTTCCCCTGGAGGCGACCGTCTCGCTGGCGACAAGCTATAACTGATGTAATGAACTGTCGGCTTCTTCTTGTCGCACTACTCGCCGTCCTCTCGCCAATCCCCGTCCTCGCGCAGGCGGAGGCGGAGGCGATCCATTGGGCGTACTCGACCTGGTTCGGTACCGGCTGGTACCGCATCGGCGACTCGCGCGACGCGTTTGCCATTCGCTACGCGCCCAGGAAGCTGGTGCGCGAAGAAACAGTGACCGAGGGCGAGGAGTCCTGGAGTGTCGAAGTGGAGGTACCGCTCACCATCGGCCTGGAGCACTTTCCGCTGGACGACATCGCAGGCAGCATCGATCCCGCCAATTTCGCGAGCCTGAGCGTCACGCCCGCGGTCAACGTCACTATCCCCGTGACGGAGCGATGGACACTCAGGCCGTTCGCGGCGCTCGGCTGGGGCGCGGTGTTGAACGGAGACGAATCCGCCTGGACCTGGTGGACCGGCCTGCGGAGCCGCTACCGATCCTCGATGGGCTCGCTCGGTTGGTCGTGGCTGTACTCGGTGGCCGTCGTCGGCCACTCGCCGAATGACGGTCCCTCGTCGAATTTCTGGCCGGTTATGACGGGTTTCGAATTCGATTACCCGGCGGGCGATTACGAGCTGCAGGGAGAAAAGCTGTACGTCAACTGGCACGCTGCGTACACGTACATCGCCGATGAGATGGAACTGGTGCGCGTCGGTCGGGCGGAAGACGAGATCCGGGACCAATGGCAGGTCGGCATCGGCATCAACAAGGAGGACACGCCGATAAAGCTGTGGCGGCTGCAGTTCGAACGGATCGGGCTGGCATACCGGTTCAGCACGGACGGGGAGCTACAGGGGATCGGACTGGTGTTCCAGTCGTTGTTCGACGGGTAGGGCGGCTTCGTACCTGCAGGAGCGCGCCTCACGGGCGAAACGATTTCCGGCGCCGGTCGCCCGGTGCTACGGCGCGACGGTTTCCAGTTCGAAGCGGTCGGCGTCGACGTGGAAGGGAAACTTTTCGCGGAAGGCTTTCAGCTTGCCGAGGTCCAGCGTGGCCGACCATACTCCCGGTGCGTCCGTTACCGGCGTCAGGTGATGACCGAGGTAATCGACCACGGCACTGCCGCCGGCATAGCGAATTCCGTTGCCGTCCGTGCCGACCCGATTGACGGCGGCGACATAGCTGAGATTCTCGATCGCGCGCGCCTGGATCAACGTGGCCCACGCGTGATGGCGCGGCTCGGGCCAGTTTGCCGTATACACGAGCAGGTCGTAATCGTTTCGGTTCCGGCTCCAGGCCGGGAAACGGAGGTCGTAGCAGACCATCGGTCTCACGCGCCATTCCCCGATCCGGAACGTGACGAGATGGGTGCCCGGCGAATAGTGTTCGTGCTCGCCCGCGAGCCGGAACAGGTGCCGCTTGTCGTAGAAATCGAAATTGCCGTCCGGTCGCATCAGCAGGAAGCGGTTGAAATAGCGGCCGTCGTCGCGAATGACCAGGCTGCCGCAGATCACCGCTCCCGTCTGTTTTGCCGTCTCCGTCATCCACGCCACGGATTGCCCGTCCATGCGCTCGGCGTGCGCCTCGGCTTCCATGGTGAAGCCGGTCGAGAACATCTCGGGCAATACGACCAGGTCGGTGCGTCCATCCACCTGCTGCAAGGTCCGCGAAAACTCTCGCAAGTTCTTTTCCGGATCGTGCCAGTGCAGGTCGGCCTGCACGAGAGTGACGTCTAAAGTTGACATAGCCGGTTTGCCGCCTCCTCGAGCGTGGCGTCGTCTTTCGCGAAACAGAAACGCAGTTTATGCCCGGCGGGCGGTTCCTCGCAAAATACCGATACCGGGATCGATGCCACGCCGATCTCCCGCGTGAGCCGACGCGCGTACTCCACGTCCGGTTCGTCCGTAATGTCGGAATAGTCGAGGAGCTGGAAGAAGGTGCCTCCTGCCGGTCGGAAGCGGAACCGCGACTTGGATACCAGTTCGCAGAACCGGTCGCGCTTCGCTTCATAGAACGCCGGCAATTCCGTGTAGTGGTCGGGAGTTTTCTCCATGAAATCGGCTATGGCATGCTGTATGGGCGTGACGACCGCGAAACAGGTGAACTGGTGCACCTTGCGGAATTCCGTCGTCAGCTCCGGCGGCGCGACGCAATAGCCGACCTTCCATCCCGTGGCGTGATACGTTTTGCCGAAGGACGACAGCACCAGCGAGCGCCGCCACAATTCGTCATGCCGAAGCAGGCTCTGGTGCGCGACACCATCGAAAATTATGTGCTCGTAAACCTCGTCCGACAGCAGGTACGCCGACGAGCCGCGCACTGCCTCCGCCAGCTTGTCGAGGTCGTCGGCGGATAGCACGGCGCCGGTCGGGTTCTGCGGAAAATTGAGGATAACCAGCCGTGTTCGCTGGTTGAGCGTGTCCGCCAGCCGCTCCCAGTCGATCCCGGACTCCGTACCCGAATCCGCGAGCGGAATATGCCGCGTGCGCCCGCCGGCAAGCGTCACCGCCGGTTCGTAGGAATCGTACGCGGGGTCGAATACGATGACTTCGTCGCCTGGCCTCACGAGCGCCTGGATCGCGCTGAACAGCCCCTCGGTGGCGCCGGTGCAGACCGTGACCTCCGTGTCCTCGTCGACCGAACGCCCGTACAGCCGATCGACCTTTGCGGCAATCGCCTGGCGCAACGAAGCGACTCCCGGCATCGGCGCATACTGGTTCGCGCCTGCGCGCAGGTAGTGGTCGATCAGCCGCAGCAGCTCCGGGTCCGGATCAAAGCTCGGGAAGCCCTGCGACAGGTTGATGGCATCGCACTCCTGCGCGAGCTGGCTCATGACGGCAAAAATCGTGGTGCCGACCTCCGGCAGCTTGCTCTCGGCGGTGACGCGCACTAGGCCGACTCCGGCACGGTCCAGTCCCCGGGCAGCGGCCCCTGGTCCATGATGATCTCGCGATGTCCGCTCCAGGTGGCGCGAATCGCCTCCGGCGTACCGATGCCGGCCGCCCGCGGATCCCCGCACGGGCCGAACCAATGGTTCTGCGGCGCGCCCGTAGTGCGCGCGCGCATGCCGCAGTAGGTCGTGCCGTTCAGGGTGGCTCCGAGTATCCGGTTCTGGAAATTCACGTCACCACTCACCACCGCGGCAGTGAGGTGCTGCGTCATCCGCTGCAGTATCGAGAGCACCTGGGGCAGATCGCCGTCGTCGTACTCCACCACGATCTGGAAGGGACCGAACAGCTCGGTCGTGACGAGATCGAAGTGCTCGTCGATCGCCGCCAGCGGCACCTGCACCGCGGTCGGTTGCATCGCGCCGTAACGATCGGGAATCGAGTGGCCTTCCAGCAGCTTGCCGCCGAACAGCAGTTTCGCACCCGG
>DATABW010000023.1:0-3166 GCA_036259375.1 Woeseiaceae bacterium | reverse complement strand
CTGGCAGCCCCGCATCCGGAGCGGCCGCCCGGAATATCCCAGCAAACAGCGTTCCGAGTCCAGGCCGATTCTTCCGGCGGGGCGCAGCGAGACCTGCGGCGTCGGTGCACCTGAGCAGAACGGCATTGCACGGCCGCCGGGCGGGTGCCCGACCTGCTTCGGCACAGTTGTTGCCGCTTGGCACGGGCAATCCACATCCGTAGGCTGATTGCGCCTTGGTGCGACCGACACC
This sequence comes from Woeseiaceae bacterium, assembly GCA_036259375.1. Lineage (GTDB taxonomy): Bacteria > Pseudomonadota > Gammaproteobacteria > Steroidobacterales > Woeseiaceae > IDS-8. The sequence continues at coordinate 2,934 of DATABW010000023.1, read as the reverse complement.
GCACCGGAACAACTGAGGTCGCCCCGAACGCGCCCTCGCAATGGCGACAGGCAATCAGGAGCGCGCTTGGTCGCTGCTGGCACACTGCGAAGCGGCGGAAGAGCGAACAATATGAGAATTCTCGTCCACATCCATACCTGGAATGACGCCGACGTTGTCGCGACCGTGCTGGACGCGGTTGCGCGGCAGACCCGGTCCATCGAGGACGTTCTTCTCGTCGACAACGGATCGACCGACGGGACTGCGGAGCTGGCCTATCCTCCCTGCGTCACGGTAATCCGACATGCGGCGAATTTGGGCACGAGCGGAGCGGTGAAAACCGGGCTCGGATACGCGCTTGCGCGCGGTTACGACTGGCTCTGGGTACTTGATGCCGACAGCGTGCCGCGGCCCGACGCGCTGGAGCTGCTCGCCCGCCTCGTCGATGAGGACGGGCAGAACCTCGGCGCCGTTTGCACCTCGCATAACCTGCTTGCGCTCGGCCAAATGCTGCGCGGCCGCGTGCTGACCCCGGGCGGACCGCGCTTGCCGCGGCTGTCGCGCGACTGCAAGACTGTCGAGTGCGACAGCATCATCTGGAGCGGCGCTCTGATAAATATCGCCGTGGTCGGCAAGGTGGGATTGCCGCGCGCCGGAAAAACCGGCTGTTGGGAGGATCTTGCCCTCGATTACGGAGATATCGAATATGCCTACCGAATCAACCGCGCCGGGTACAGGATCGTCGTGCACTGCGACAGCATCATCGACCATCCGGTCGGCCGCGGCTTGCACGGCCGCATCTTGGGCTGGGATTTCTACAGCACGAACCACCCAGCTTTCCGGCGCTATCTGTATTTCCGAAACCTCGTGTTCTTTTGGCTAAAACTCTATCACCGGAGAAACTGGCCGCTGCTGCTGATCTGGTTCGGCTACCGGTTCGGCGCGATCATTGCCGGGATCATGTTCCTCGAACGGCAGCGCTGGGCGAAGATCAAGGCCTGTTTGTTGGGAATCCGGGACGGTCTGCTCGGGCGTCTCGATCGAAATTTTTCAGAGCGCGTTCCCGGCGAATTCCCGGAAGGCCGGGTCGGTAGAGAACAGGTGAGCTAGCGCGCCGGAATTCTGCACCCGCCCGTCTTTCATCACGTAGACGCAATCGCAATCCCTGACCACGCCGAAGCGGTGGGCGATCACGATGATCGTCTTTTCACCCCGCAGCCGGGCCAGCGTCTCCACGACGGCGGCTTCGGTCTCGTGGTCGAGATTCGCCGTCGCCTCATCGACGATGAGCACTTCCGGGTCGCGATAGAGGGCCCGCGCAATTCCGAGCCGCTGACGCTCGCCGCCGGACAGTCGTTCGCCGCGCTGTCCGGTCGTCGCGTCCAGTCCGCCGGGCAGCGCGCGCACCGTCGCATCGACCTGCGCGGCATGCAGCGCCTTCCATACCTGCTCGTCGTCGATCTCCGCGTCGAGCACCCCGAACGCCACGTTTCGGCGCACCGTGTCATCGATCAAATAGATATCCTGCGGCACGTAGCCGATCTTGCGCTGCCAGCCGGAGACATCCTGACGCAGGTCGCTTCCGTCGATCAGGATCGTTCCCGAGGTCGGGACCAGCAGGCCGAGCATCAAATCGATCAGCGTCGTCTTGCCGGCGCCGGTCGGCCCGACAAAGCCGACCCAGTGCCCTCGGGGTATCTCGATGGATACGTCGTCGGTGGCGGGCTGCTGCTTCCCGGGATAGGTGTAGGACACCTGCTGCAGGATGAGCGACTGGCGGAACGGCAGCTCCACGCGATGCTGATCCGGTGGGATGGACGGCGCGGCCGTCGCGCGGTCGCTCTCAATCGCGCGCAGCTCGTTATATAAAACCTCGGTCGAGGCGTAGTGAAAGCGGGCTTGCGTAAGGCCGCTGGCGATCCGGCTGGTTGACGGCATCAGGCGCATTGCCGCGGCGCCGAATATGCCCAGCACCGGCAAGGTCGCCTGCAGGCTTTGCCCCTGCGCCAGAATGAGAAGCGGCAAGGCGACCATTGCGGCGACAACGAAAGCATCAATGATCAGGCGCGGAGCGACCGAGAGCAGCGTCATCGAGCGCATGCAATCGGCCAAGCGCTGGGCCTGCCGAGCGTGCTGCTCGATGAAGAACGGCGCGCGCCCCATCACCAGCGTTTCCTTGATCCCGCTGACCGCCTGCTCGGTCCACTGCACGACTCCGGCGAAACTTTGCTCGGCCGTGCGCCCCGCCTCGGCCAGATGACGCTGCGTCGCCTTGTAGATCAGCAAGGTTGGAACCCCGAGCACGACAACGGCACCGAGCGTGGCGAGCGGCTCGACCAGAACGAGCAGACCGGTCAGCGCGACGACGACCAGCAATTCTCCCAGGACGATCAGCAGCCCGTTCAAGAACCCGAAGGTGAACCGCTGGATCGTATCGGTCGTGGTCTTGATCGTCTCGGCGCTGTTGCGCTGCAGATGAAACGCGTAGGGCATGTTGAGGTAGCCGGTCATCAACCGTCGGGCCAGGCTTGCCTGTTTGCCGAAGGCGTACCGGTACAGCCAGCGGTACAAGAGCAGGAGATAGCCGCTCTTGATGATGAAGGCGCCCAACAGCGCCAACCCGAGTGCGATCACCAGCAGCTGCGGGTCGTCGATGTTGAGGGCCGACAAGACTCGTCGCCCTGCCGGTGTGTCGAGCGCCAGCCCCGGTTCGTTCAGGACGGCGATGAACGGAACAATGAGGCCGACGGCGACGGCTTCGAGCAGAGCCCCCACTGCCAAACCGCACAACAGGACCGCACCCTGCACGCGTTCGCGTGGCGTCAGGATGTACCAGAGTTGCCGGATCAGCTTCATGTTTATGGCATCGCGCGCGAGGAAAGCGGCCTTGGGCGGGGCGGGTCCGGGGCGCGCCGCCGTCGATGGCCGGAGCGCACCGACCGCTTGGCGCCGGAC
>DATABW010000022.1:0-1731 GCA_036259375.1 Woeseiaceae bacterium | reverse complement strand
TGTCGGCCACCAAATTCGAGCGATGCCGCAGCAGCAGAGGAGAATAACCCAGACCAGGAGTCCAGACAGCAGTCCCTTCAGCACAAGTTGATAAGCGCCGCTCAACTCCACAGGTCTCATCCTGTATCTCAGATCGTACTTGTTTAGCGCTCCACCGCGAATGAGATTCGGGGCGATCGTGAGCGGAGGGTGTCGGTCAGGAGGCGCAGCGGGTCGCATCCCTGCTGGTAGCAGGTCGCGAGCACCGACATCAGCACCGATTGGGCCCGCGCTCCGCAACCGGTCCGATTGCCGCCCCAGACCTTCCGGTTCACCACCGCGGGGCGGATGGCCTGTTCGGCTCGCCAGTTCGTCGCGTCCACTCCGTCCACGCGCAGGAACGTGAACCAGTCGTCCAGATGGGACTCGAGGTGCGCCGCCAACCGCTCATTCGCCGCATGACTCTTGACGAGTGCCACCAGCCGCCGCAGCCGTTCGCGAAGCCGGCCGGCCAGCACGCGGCGACCGTGCCCGCACACTTCGCCCGCGTCGAACCGGTCGCGCACGGCGATCGCCTGTCCGAAGACATCGAGCACCGCCCGCGGCAGGCGCACCGCTCCCCCGCGCGCCGTGTCCAGCAGTCGCCGGCAGCGCCGAAAGATGTGAGCCAGGCATTGCTGATGCCGCGCCTCGAGGAAGCCGTCGTACGGCGCCCAGCCGTCGTGGATCATCGTGCCCCGATAATCCCAGCCCAGCAGGCCGGCCATGACCTCGGCTCCCCGGCTCTCGGCAATCTCGTAGCAGGTGGCGTCCCGGCCCACACAGGCATGCAGCCAGGCCGAACGGCCTCCCAGCCTCCAGCCGGTCTCGTCCGGCACAACGAACGGCGACCCCCGCACCCGCTGGCGGATCTTGCCGTAGGCCGGTTCCAGACGGCGTCCGGAACGCAGGACGACGTGCATCACGCCGCCGCGGGTCGCCGGGATGCCCAGAGCCCGCGTGAACAGTTCGGCGATCTTCCCCTGCGACAGGCCTAGCCGTTTGTTGAGGAAGACCATCAACGCCTGCACGCGAGCACCCAACTGAGAGCCGGCTGCACCCAGGGCGTCGGAGGTCATCAGCTCGTGCCGGCCCTGCACGGCCAGACCGCAACACGTACAGCGTCCCAGATGCACGTGGAACTGCCGCTGGATCGGCTTCTGCGGCAGCTCGACCTGATATTGCTGACGCACGCCGGTCTCAGCCATCTGGCCGCCACAACCCGGGCAGCATTCCGGCAGCCGAGCTTCGTACGTTTCGTCGATCTCGGCAGGATCGGGAGGGCGGCGGAAGTTCTGCCGGCCGTAGTCCGGACCCGCTTTGCGTCCGGGTCGCCTGGCCTTCGCCTGGGGAGGCCCCTTCGAGAAGGGAGCCGCCTGCCGCTTCGCCTCGCGCTGACTCTTCTCAAGCTCCTGCTGCAGCCGTTCGACCAGCGACTTCAATGCTGCGATCTGGCGTGCCTGTTCGCGGACCGTGCGCTCCAGTTCGGCGACACGCCGCTTCAGCCGCTGATTCTCTTCCCGAAGCTGTTCGTACGTCGGCTCCGCCATGCGCCGTCCCCTCCCTGGACGATCCCTCGCTGACCTCTTCAATTCTTGCAGCCACAGCCCGCCGATCAAGCCGGGGAGGCGCTAAACAAGTACCCATCCCGTTTCCGATTGTGCATGGTCATACTCTCGCGCCCGCTGTCTGATGGTGTGATGCGTATGGAGG
>DATABW010000021.1:0-5282 GCA_036259375.1 Woeseiaceae bacterium | reverse complement strand
CATCCGCGATTCGCTGCTGCGCACGCCGCCCGACCCGACCTCGTTCAAGCCTCGCGATCTCAAAGAGCTCGCGCACCTCGGCCGCCGCTTTTACGAGATGGGCGAAGACCGGATGTACGAGACGATTCGCTTCTGGACGATGAGCGTGGCGGAGTACCTCGACGAGTACTTCGAAACCGACATAATCAAGACCTCTTTATCGGGCAGCGGCATCATCGGCACCGCACTCGGAATCCATTCGCCCGGCACGTCCTACGTTCTGCTGCATCACTACATGGGAGAGGTGGACGGCAACGTCGGCTCCTGGGGCTACGCGCGCGGCGGCATGGGCGCCGTTTCGAAAGCCATGGCAGGCGCGTTTCAATCCTACGGCGGCGAGATCCGCACGGATGCAGGCGTCGACCGGATCGTCGTCAGGAACGGCAAGGTGAAGGGCGTCGCGCTGACCAACGGAGAGGAAATCGACGCGAAGATCGTGGTCTCGGCGATGGACGTCAAGCGCACCTTCCTCAACTGCATGGATGAGAGCGACCTGCCCGCCGAGTTCTACCAGCGGGTGAAAAATTTCAAGATCCGCGGCTCCTCCGGCAAGCTGAATATCGCGCTGGACGGCATGCCCACATTCCCGGCATTGCCGAAGGACAACCCGTTACTCGACGGCGACATGCACTTCATCGATTCGATGGAGCGGATGGAGCGCGCGTACGACGACTGGAAGGAAGGCACCTGGTCTAAGGACCCTTACGTCGACATGGTCATCCCGACCGTGACCGACCCGACCATGGCGCCGCCGGGCAAGCACTTCATGAGCTGCTTCGTGCAGTACTGCCCTTATAAACTCGAAGGCCGCGATTGGACCGATGCGGAACGACAAGCATTCGCGCAGACGGTGATCGACCAGATCGGCAATTACAGCCCGGACTTCAAGGACCTGATCCTGCACGTCGAGATCCGCACCCCAGAGGACATCGAGCGCGAAGCGGGTCTTTCCGAAGGCAACATCTTCCACGGCGAATTGACCATGGACCAGCTGCTGTTCAACCGGCCGGTTCCCGGGTTTGCGCAGTACCGCGCGCCGGTGCCAGGCCTTTACATGTGCGCCTCCAGCACCCACCCGGGCGGCGGCGTGATGGCGGCGCCAGGCGCGAACGCGGCCCGCGAAATCCTGATGGACCTGAAGCGCGACAATACCGTTCCGGAGAACTTCGGCGATGACTGAACAGTACGATGCCATCGTCATCGGCGCTGGCCACAACGGGCTGGTCTGCGCCGCGACACTCGCCCGCGCGGGCAAGAAGGTGCTGGTGCTGGAAGCTGCGAAGGACGTCGGCGGCGCGGCTCGCACGCGTTCCTTTGCCGAGGGCTATTCGGTGTCCTCCTGCGCACATCTGCTGTACCAGCTCCAGCCGCAGGTTGCCGGCGACCTCGGCCTGAAGCCCGAGCTGGCAGCCGACAACCTCTCGACCGTCGCTCTGGCGCGGGACGGCGGGCATTTGCGGCTGAAAGGCGGCAGGGTCGAAGGAGTCGACGACGCCGACAGCGCCAGCTACCGCGACTTTCACCATCGCATGTGCCGCTTCGCGGACCTGCTGTCCAAATACATCAACCGCGCGCCGCCGAGACTGGCGAACGGCTCCCGGCGCGACGTCATGACGCTCGCCGAACTCGGCTTCGACCTGCGCCGCCTGGGCCGCAAAGAGATGCGCGAGTTCCTGCGTCTCATCGGCATGAACATCTTCGACGAAGTCGAGGAACGTTTCCGCAGCCCGGTGCTGAAAGGCGCCGTTTCTCTGGATGCGGTGCTCGGCACGCACCTCGGGCCGCGTTCGCCGAACACTATCCTGACCTATCTTTACCGGCTCTGTGGTAATCACGGCCGGCTGTCCCTGCCCGCCGGCGGCATGAGCAGCGTCAGCGAGGCGCTGGCGACCTGCGCCCGCGGCTTCGGCGTCCGCATCCAGACGGGCGCGCCCGTGAAACGGGTGATCGTGGAGAACGGGCGCGCAACCGGCGTGGAAACGGAAGACGGCGAAACCTACGCCAGCCTGACCGTCGTCTCTAACGCCGATCCGAAGCGGACGATCCTGGATCTCGTGGGGAGCCGGCACGTTGAAACCGGCTTCACGCGGCGCATCGACAACATCCGCATGCGCGGGAACGCGGCCAAGTTGCACCTCGCGTTGGACGGCCTGCCGACCATCGACGGGCTCGAGAAGCGCGAGTTCGGCGATCGGCTCCTGATCGCGCCGGATGCGAACTACGTCGAGCGCGCATTCAACCCGGCGAAGTACGGAGAGAGCTCGCCAAACCCTGTGCTCGAGATCACGTTCCCGAGCTTCCGCGATGCAAGCCTCGCCCCGACGGGCAAGCAGGTGCTGTCGGCGGTCGTGCAGTACGCGCCCTATGCCCTGAAGGACGGTTGGACCGACGAGGCACGCAACGCCTTTCGCCAGCGAACCATCGACACGATCGCCGCCTACGCGCCCGACCTGCCGGAACGCATCACGGCGGCCGAGTTGCTGACCCCGGCCGACATCGAACGGGAGTTCGGCATTACCGGCGGCCATTGGCACCATGGCGAGCTGACGCTCGACCAGTTCCTGTTCGTGCGGCCCGTTGCGGGAGCCGCCCAGTACCACATGCCCCTCGAGGGGCTCTACCTGTGCGGCGCCGGCACACATCCAGGCGGCGGCGTCTCGGGGGCTTGCGGCCGCAACGCCGCGCGCGCCATCCTGTCCCGCGAGAAGCCGGCGTGACGACAACCGCAGAGCCTGCCGTGCAGGAGGACAAACATGAACAGCATAGTTGAAGTCCCCCAGGGCAGGCTTCGCACCCCGTTTTATACGCGCCTCGCGCAGCTCGACCGGCTGAACCTCTGGCACGAGTGGAAGGGCTACACGAGTGCCGACGCGCTGTACGACCCGAGCCTCGAATACTTCGCGATCCGCAACAGCACCGGCGTGTTCGACCTTACGCCGATGACCAAGTACCGGATCAAGGGCCGTGACGCGCTGGACTATGTCGATCGGCTCGTAACCCGCGATATGCGCAAAATCAAGCCAGGCCGGGTGGCTTACGCGGTCTGGTGCAATGACCAGGGACAGGTGATCGACGACGGTACGCTGTTTCACCTGCGCGAAGGCGAGTACCGCCTCTGCTCCCAGGAACGGCATCTCGCCTGGCTCGCCGATGCGGCCATCGGCATGGACGTGGAGATCACGGAGGAGACGGGCGACATCGCGGCACTGGCGGTGCAGGGCCCGACCTCGTTCAGCGTCATGCAGAAGCTGGGACTGGACGGGCTCGAAACCCTGAAGCCGTTCGGCCTGATGCACTTCGATTTCCAGGGCAGCGAGCTGATGGTCTCCCGCACCGGTTTCACCGGCGACCTTGGCTACGAGCTCTGGATCGAGAACAGCAGCGCAGGGGCGCTCTGGGACGCCCTGTTTGAAGCGGGGAAACTGCACGGCATCCGCGCGATCGGCACCGAGGCGCTCGACCTGTCTCGCATCGAGGCCGGCTTCCTGACGGCGGGGGTGGACTTCCTGCCGGCGGACGGCACGGTGCGCACGGGACGCTCGCGCTCGCCGTTCGAGCTGGGACTCGACTGGCTGGTCGATTTCAAGAAGCCCAATTTCAACGGACGGCGGGCGCTGGCCGAAGAGAAGCGCCGCGGCTCGCACTGGCAGCTCGTGAAGCTCGACATCGAGGGCAACAAGCCGGCGCATCACTCTTATATCTACAGGGCGTCCGGCGGCCGCAAAAAACAGGTCGGGTTCATCACGTCCGCGTGCTGGTCGCCCGTCTGCAAAAAGAACATTGCGCTCGGCACGGTGGAAGCGCCGCACGGGCGCGCCGGCGGCGAGCTGTTCGTCGAAATCTACTACCAGCGCGAGATGCACTGGTCGCGCGTCATGGCGAAAGCCACGGTCGTCGAAAAGCCGTTCTGGGATCCGCCCCGCCGCCGAGCGACCCCTCCCGGCCCGTACTGACATGGGCCACCGGCTCGACCCACTGCTGCGGCCTCGAAGCGTCGCAGTCGTGGGCGCGTCGGCGCGTTCCGGCTCGATGGGCGAGTGGACGCTCACGAACCTCCTGCGGGGAGGTTTCGCCGGTGACATCTACCCCGTCAATCCGCGACACGACGAGCTGCAGGGACTGAAGTGCTTCGGGCGCCTTCCGGAGCTGCCGCAGGTCCCCGACCTGCTCATCTTCGCTGTCGCAGACAGCCGCGTCGAAGCGCTGCTCGATGAGGCCATCGCGCTCGGCATCCCGGCCGCCGTGCTGATGTCGCCGCTGGTGCTGGATGAGGACACGACGCCGGACCTGAGGGAACGCGTGCGCCGCAAGATCCTGAAGGCGGGCATGCTTGTCTGCGGCGCCAACGGCATGGGCTTTTACAACGTACGCGACGCCGTCTGGGCCTGTGGTTTTGACAGTCGCCGTCACGAGCCGCCGGGGCGAATCAGTCTCATCAGCCATTCCGGATCGGGGATGTCCGGCATCATCGACTGCGACGAGCGGCTGCGCATCAACTTTGCCGTGTCGACGGGGATCGAGCTCGGCGTCACGATGGACGAATACCTGGACTTCGTGCTGGACCTGCCGGAAACGCGCGTGGTCGGACTGTTCGTCGAGACGGCGCGCAACCCGCAGGGTTTCAGGGCCGCCCTGGCAAAAGCCTTCGAGAGGGGAATTCCGGTCGTCGCGCTCAAGGTCGGCCGCACGCAACGCGCGGCGCGGCTCACGGTGTCGCATTCCGGCGCCATGGCAGGTGACGACGCCGCCTACGAGGCACTCTTCGACCGCTACGCCGTGCAGCGCGTGCGTGACATGGACGAACTGGCAACGGCGCTGATCCTGTTCGCGGAACTCGGACGACTGGGCCCGGGCGGTTTGGTGACGCTGCACGATTCGGGCGGCGAGCGGCAGCTCATGGTGGACCTGGCGGAAGAGTACGGGGTGCCGCTGACGGAACTGCAACCGGAAACCGTTGCGGCGCTCGAGGCCCGGCTCGATCCCGGCCTCCCGGCCGTGAACCCGCTGGACGCCTGGAGCCGCGGCGGCGAGGGCGCCGGGGAGACGATGAGCGGCTGTCTCTCGTCCATGATGCAGGACGCGGGCGCCGCCATGGGCGCGGTCGTCCACGACCGGGCCCCGGAGGGGACGATCTACCCGGCCTACGTGGATTACGTGCGGCGTGCGACGGCGGAATCAGGCAAGCCCGCCGCGCTGGTGGCGGCCCGCCAGGGCACGGGCGGCGACCGCCTCGTCGTCGAGGC
>DATABW010000020.1:0-3521 GCA_036259375.1 Woeseiaceae bacterium | reverse complement strand
CGGGCGGCGATAAGCGGAATTTCCCAGGGAACGGGCTCATGCGGCATGTGGCGCCCCGGGGCCCGTCAGCTATCCTTATAACAAGAAGCAATAAGCCAGTGCGCGTCTGCGCGGCGCCGCCTCCTGCGGCCCGCCGACGTCATAAAAACAAGGGAGTCAATGGGATGAAGAAGCACCCGTTCCTGCCGATGCTACTACTCACCAGCGCTTGCGCATCCGATCCTCAGGGCGAGGGCCCGGTCGCCGATCGGGAGTATCGCCGCGACGTCGCTCACATCGAGTCGGCGGAGGCGTTCGAAAAGAAAAAGGCGGCCTGCGCCAGGAGCGGCGGCGCGGTAGTCGTGCGCCGGACGTTCAGCCGGAGAATGCGAGGCTCGACGCCGGAGATGGACCTGGCGACCTGCCTGCCCGGCCCTTCCGGGATATTCTAGCTGCAGAGCCCAGGCGCCGGAGCGCCGGCGAATACGGCCGGCAGCAAACGCGAACTACCGTTTCCGGACCAGTTGCACGCCGTCGCGAACAGTCAGCAAAACGTTTTCGACTCTTTCGTCTTCGGCAATCCGGCGGTTCAGCGTCGCGAGCACCCGGGGAACCTCCTCCTGCGGATCCAGTACCTTTCCGGACCACAGCATGTTGTCGAGGATCAGCAGCCCGCCCGGGCGTGTTCGCTCCAGCACCGCCTCGTAATACTCCGCGTAATGTTCCTTGTCGGCATCGATGAAGGACAAGTCGATGTCCTCACCCAGGCTGCGGATCGTCTCCAGCGCCGGGCCCATGCGGATCTCGATTTTGCGGCCGTCGGGGCTGGCGTCGAACGCTTCCTGCGCGACCTTCTGCGCGCGCGGGTCGATTTCGCAGGTGATGATCCGGCCTTCCGGCCCCAAGCCCTCGGCCATCGACAGCGCGGAGTAACCGGTGAAGGTGCCGACTTCCAGAACCAGGCGCGGCTGGCAGAGCTGCACGAGCAGCTTCAGCAGGCGCCCCTCGACCCTGCCGGTGAGCATCTGCGGATCGTCCATTTCGCGATGCGTCCGCTCCTGCAGTGACTGGAGCAACTCGTTTTCGGCGCGCGTGTGCCGGAACGCGTATTGATCGATTCCTTCGTCCGTCAGTAACTGCATGGTGGCTCCCTCGGAAATAGAGCTGAAAGCTGGCGCTGCGAACCGGGAATCATAACCCCGACGCACGCTTTGGGTTCTCCCGCCGGCCGGTACGCCGTTATGACGGACAAGTATTTCAGTCGCAAAATCCGGAGTTTTACAGTCAGTGGAATGAACAAGGGCAGCTTCCTGGCAGTCGTCTCGTTGATGCCCGCTTGCGCGGTGGGGCCATCGGCGGGCGATGCGGATCTCCGCGAGTACCGTCGCGCCGACGACCGCATCGAAGCCGCCGAGAACTTCAACCGCTTGCAGCGCAACTGCGCTGCGATGGGCGGCGCGGTGGTGTTACCCCGCGACTCCGGCGGACGCATGCCGCCGACGGCAGCGGAGCTGCGCCTTGCAACCTGCAGCGCGCGTCCGGGCGCGAGGCTGTCGTTCTGACGCTCCGATCTGGCATATGCCTTGCATGAATGCGGGTTCGAAACCCGTACATGAGGAGCAAACCGATGGCACAGAAATCCCAGGGCGGTGAAGGTAATCGCCAGGCCGACCGGCGCTACCGCGAAGGCGTCAAGCGCACAGTCGAGAAAACGTCGGAGTCGGAACGCGAGAACAATGCGCGCGACCTGAGCGAAGACGAGCTGAACGAGGCGCAACGCGCCGAAGAAAAGGGCCGCTCACGCGGGAGGCACTAACGCGGGAATGATCGGGGGGTGGCTCTGCGCCTCCCCCCGCTTCAAGCCGACGGGTTACACGCGCACGACCCGTTCATGGCGGGCTCCTGCAGCGGTCGATATGATACGCGGCCTTGTCGGGTGAACCGGAGGCGGCGTGCGCAGCGAAAACTTGCGGGGCATCGGTTTGATGCTGCTTGCCATGGCCACGCTTGCGCTCATGGACGCGGCCATGAAGCAGCTCGTCGCGAGCTACCCGCCGATCCAGGTGGCAGCTTTGCGCGGCCTCGTGTCGCTGCCGTTCGTCTTCGCCTGGGTCTACTGGCGCGAGCGCAACGTGAGCACGCTCGTGCATATCCGCTGGCGGTGGCATCTCGGGCGCGGCGTGCTCGGCGTCGTCATGCTGACCGGCTTCATTTATGCGATCAGCGGCATGCCGCTCTCGGAAGCCTACACGCTGTTTTTCGTGGCGCCGCTGCTGATCACCGCCTTGTCGGTTCCGCTGCTGAAAGAATCCGTGGGACCCCGCCGATGGTTCGCCGTCCTCGCGGGTTTCGGCGGCGTTCTGATCGTGCTGCGGCCGGGCGTCGTAACTGTCGGTTTCACGACCGTGGCCGCGCTGGTCAGCGCTACCTGCTACGCCCTGAACGCGATCAGCGTGCGGATACTCGGGCGGAGCGACTCCACCGGTGCGATGACGTTCTGGTTCATGCTGACCGTTGCAGTCGGCGCCGGAATGCTGGCGCTGCCCGGCTGGGAGCCCGTCCGTTTCGAGCATGCCGGACTGCTGGCGGCGCTCGGGATCACCGGTGCCCTCGGACAGGTGCTCATCACCGAGGCCTTCAAATGCGCACCGGTATCCGTCATCGCGCCGTTCGAATACTCATCGCTGTTCTGGGGGCTCGGTCTCGACCTGGTATTCTGGGGCGAACTGCCGGAGCCGATCGTGTTCTTCGGCGCCGCCGTGATCATCGCGAGCGGCCTCTACCTCATCCGCCGGGAACGGAAGCCGCCGCTGGTGACGCCGCCTTGAACGTCCGCAGACTGATCGAACCTCCAGGCATCGACCCACTCGACGCCGGTTTTTTCGAGCGCCAGCTCGTCCAGGAGGCGTCGCTCGAAATCCGGCATGTGAGCGGCGCCATAGAAGATGCCTATCCGCCGGGTCCCCGCCTTTATCTGCTCTTTCAGCACGTTCACTGCATGCTCGTTCCGTGCGGCGATGAGGGCGGAGCCGTTCTCACCGCCGAAGATGTCGGGGCCGAACGAGGTCGCCACGAGGTCACGCGCCAGCGCGATCTTCAGGGCGTCGTCCCGCCCTGAGGCAATCATCTCGCTCAGCAGCTGCCAGTCCCTGGCGCCCAGCGGGTCGCGGGCGTACTCGTCAACCGAGGCAAAGAACGCTCGCCAGAGATAGACGTACAGCGATTCGCCCCGTTCCTCCATGCTTTGCGCCAGCATGGCCGTCGTCATGTCGGCGTGCACGAAATTGGCGGAGTCGTATTCGATTTCGTCGAGCTGGAACGCAAGGCCCAGCATGTTCTTGATGCCGTGCTGCATCAGCGCGATCAGGCCGAGCCCGCCTCCCGCCGTCCCGCCGGGCTCGGCGCGGTCGCCGGACACGACCATCTCGTAGAGCAGCGCGTCGTACGCGCGGAATCGCTCGTTCAGCTCCCGGTAGTACGCCGCGTCGCCGACGTGAATGGCGCTGATGAGATCGACAGTAAAGTTTTCTGACCCGTTTCGC
>DATABW010000019.1:0-13599 GCA_036259375.1 Woeseiaceae bacterium | reverse complement strand
TTATTTCCGCCAAAGGCCTCACCCGGTCACGGCTCCGCACCTGCCGCCAGTGGCGGGATCGAAAGAAACCACGTGAGATGGTCGGCTGGCCGGCGGTGTCAAACGTTCCGGCGCGGGTGGCACTCACCGGCTGACGAAGGCACGCGGATTCCGGGCCTCACCCGGGTGGTCCTTGGCGGAAATAAAGCGGACCGGAGGGACCGAAGGTCCCGAAGGGAGCCATTCCGCCAAAGGCCTCACCCGGTCAAGGCTCCGCCAGCTTCAACCGTTGCGGCTCTGCCAGAACCTCAAAGCGCTTCGAGTATCGTCTCCGCCTTGCTGACCTTGAACTGACCCGGTTCTTCCACGGCTACGTGCTTCGCGACGCCGTCGTCGACGATGATGGCGAAGCGCTGCCCGCGCATCCCGAGCCCAAATTTGCTGGCGTCCATCTCGAGGCCGAGCGCGCGCGTGTACTCGCCGTTGCCGTCGGCCAGCATGACGATCTTGTCGTCGACGTGACGGTCCTTGCCCCAGGCGTGCATGACGAAGACGTCGTTGACGGCCATACAGGCGATGGCATCGACGCCTTTGCTCCTGATCTCGTCTGCACGGTCGACGAAGCCGGGAAGATGGTTCATCGAGCAGGTTGGCGTGAACGCGCCGGGTACGGAGACGAGCACCACTTTCTTGCCGTTGAACAGTTCGTCGGTCGACATGGCCCCGGGACCGTCTTCGGTCATGACTCCGAACGTGCCGCTCGGCATCCTGTCGCCTGCCCTGATTGCCATAGAGTTACTCCTGAAGAATCTGTGTGAAGGGAAGCACCCGCGGGCGGATATCTTAGGCGTTAGGCGCGACGCCGTCACGTATAATGGGGAAGCAAGCCGAGGAGCAGCAATGGATTTTCGACTGAGCGAAGAGCAACAGATGATCCAGGCCGCGGCGCGCGAGTTCGCGCAGAACGAGGTCGCGCCGATCGCCGCCGAGTTCGACGCGAGCGGCGAGTTCCCCGCGGAGACGATAGCCAAGGCCGGGGAACTGGGCTTCATGGGCATCGAGGTTCCGGAGGAATACGGCGGTACCGGATCGGACGCGATCAGCTACGCGCTGGTTATCGCGGAGATTTCCGCCGCGGACGCGGCGCACGGCACGATCGTTTCCGTCAACAATTCACTGTACGGCACGGCGCTGCTCGATTTCGGCAACGAGGAACAGAAGCGGAAGTTCCTGGAGCCCGTTGCCTCCGGCCGGGCCATCGGCGCGTACGCACTCAGCGAACCGCAATCCGGGTCCGACGCCGCGGCAATGCGCTGCCGCGCGGAACTGTCGGCGGACGGCAGCCATTACACGATCAACGGCAAGAAATCCTGGATCACGTCCGGGCCGGTCGCGAGATACATCATCCTGTTCGCCCGTACCGAACGGGAGGGCGAGGACGCCGGCATCAGCGCCTTCGTCATCGATACGGAGGAGCCCGGCTTCGCGCGCGGCAGAACCGAGCCGAAGCTCGGCATTCGCGCTTCCGCCACGTGCGAGATCGAATTCACCGATTACCGGTGCCCGGTGGAGAACCGCATCGGCGAGGAAGGGCGCGGCTTCCGGATTGCGATGGCGGTGCTGGACGCCGGCCGCATCGGCATCGGCGCACAAGCGCTCGGCATAGCCCAGGCTGCGTACGATGCCGCGCTGGAATACTCGCGCGAGCGCCGCGCGTTCGGCGAACCGATCGGCAGCTTCCAGGCGATACAGGCCAAGATCGCCGACATGAAAATGCGGATGGAAGCATCCCGCCTCCTGGTCTATCACGCGGCGTGGAGCCGCACGCAAGCACGACAGGCCGGCAGCCGCAGCACACTCCCCGGCAGCATCGCGAAGCTCCACGCCTCCGAGACCGCCATGTTCGTCACGCACCAGGCGCTCCAGATACACGGCGGCATGGGATACAGCAAGGAACTGCCGATCGAGCGTTACTTCCGCGATGCCAAGATTACGGAGATCTACGAGGGCACGAGCGAAATTCAGCGCATGGTGATCGGCAGGCTGGAAACAGGATTGCGGTAGGCCTGCGGCTCAGCCTTCGTTTTCGCCGACGTGCACGACCAGGCCGTCGAGTTCCTCGGTCATTTCGATTTGGCAGGTGAGACGGCTGTTGTCCCGCCGCTCATACGCGGCGTCCAGCATGCTGTCCTCCATGTCGTCCATCTCCGGCAGCTTGTCGAGCCAGGCTTCGTCGATATAGCTGTGGCAGGTGGCGCAGGCGCAAGCGCCGCCGCATTCGGCGACGATTCCATCGACGTTGTTGTTGATCGCCCCCTCCATAACGGAATAGCCGACCTCGACGTCGACCTCGTGGCGCTCTCCGGCCGGCGTGATGTAGATGACCTTGGGCATGACAGGCTTTTTGCTGGGGCTAAAAAACCGGCCATTGTAAGGAGCCTGCGCAGGATGGGCAACGACGTTGTAAGGGCCCCGCCACGCGGGCGACAGATTCATGTCAATCGGTCGCCGGCGCTACTCGTGCCTGGCGAGTTCCAGCCCGGCCACCGTCTCCAGGTGCACCGCGTCCGGCCCGTCGGCGATTCGCAACGTGCGCGCGGCCGCCCAGGCGGCAGCGAGGCCGAAATCCGCGGACACCCCGGCGCCGCCGTGCACCTGGATGGCGCGGTCGATCACGCGCAGGGCCATGGAGGGTGCGACGACCTTGATCATCGCGATTTCCGCCCGCGCGGCCTTGTTGCCCACCCTGTCCATCCTGTCGGCGGCTTGCAGCGTCAGCAGGCGAGCCTGGTCGATTTCGATCCGGGAACGCGCGATCGCCTCCCGCACGCTGCCCTGCGCCGCCAGCGGCTGGCCGAATGCAACGCGATCGCCCGCCCGCCCGCACAGGCTCTCGAGCGAGCGTTCGGCCAGGCCGATCAGCCGCATGCAATGATGAATCCGGCCCGGACCCAGCCGCCCCTGCGCGATTTCAAAACCGCGTCCTTCGCCGAGCAGGAGATTCGTTCGCGGCACCCGCACTTGCTCGAACAGGATCTCGGCGTGGCCGTGCGGTGCATCGTCGTAGCCGAATACCGTGAGCGGCCGCACGACGGTGATTCCGGGCGTATCGATCGGCACCAGGATCATCGATTGCTGGCGGTGCCGGTCGGCGGCCGGATCCGTCTTCCCCATGAAAATGAGCAATCGGCAGCGCGGATCCATGGCGCCGGAAACCCACCATTTGCGGCCGTTCAGTACGTAGCTGTCCCCGTCCTTCGTGATCGTTGCGCGAATGTTGGTAGCGTCCGACGACGCCACCTCCGGTTCGGTCATCGCGAACGCGGAACGTATTTCGCCGCGCAGCAGCGGCTGCAGCCATTCCGCTTTTTGCGCTTCACTGCCGTAGCGAGCGAGCACTTCCATGTTGCCGCTATCCGGCGCGTACTCGAGGTTGCTCAAGGCCGGGCCGTGCTCGCTGTGCGGGAGGAACAGGTTCCACAGGCCTTCGTCGCGCGCCGCCGCCTTCAGCGTCTCGATGACGGGCGGCACGACCCAGCGTGACGCGCCCTGGTCCAGGGCCGCGAAATAATCGGGTTCGGCCGGCTGGACGCGCCCGGTCACAAAAGCCTGCAGGCGCTCCCGCAGGGCCATGACCCTTGGCGTGAACTCGAAATCCATGGCTTCGCCTTTGCACCAACCCCGATGCGAACCAGCATAGCCTCAAGGCACCGCCCGAACCACCACTCCGGGCGGCGCCTCTCGTCTCCGAATTCAGGTAAAGTGTCGGAGTTAAGTTGCGGTAATCTCGACAATTGATAGATACGCTGTCAGCGAACATAATCGAACGATCCCGCACCCGCAAAGGTGGCGGTTTTTTGCCCTGGTGCGCCGGAGTTCACGACGGGAGGCGAAACATGCGTATGTACACGGAGTCCGATGTCGACCGCTCCTGTCTCGAAGGCAAGCGCATCGCGGTCCTCGGTTACGGCAGTCAGGGCCGGGCGCAGGCGCTGAACCTGAGGGACAGCGGATACGAGGTGACGGTCGGGTTGCGGCCCGCGGGCCCGAGCTGGCAAAAGGCCGAGGCCGACGGCATGACGACCGAGGAACCGCAGGAAGCGGTGGCCGGTGCGTCGCTGGTCGCCTTCCTCACGCCCGACATGGTGCAGCCGGAATTGTATGCATCGATAGCACCACGGCTCGACCAGGGCGCCGCCATCCTGTTCGCGCACGGCTTCAACATCCATTACCGGCGCATCGCGCCACGACCGGACCTCGACGTTGTGCTCATCGCGCCGAAAGGCGCCGGCGACCTGGTACGTCGGCAGTTCGTCGAGGGCCACGGCGTGCCGTGCCTCGTTGCCATTCACGCCGACCGGACCGGCAAGGCTATCGATGTCGCTCTCGCGTATGCGCAAGGCATCGGCGGCGCCCGCGCGGGCGTCGGTGAAACGACGTTTGCCGAAGAGACGGAGACCGATCTTTTCGGCGAGCAGGCGGTGCTATGCGGCGGCGCGACGGAACTCATCGTCGCGGCGTTCGAGACGCTTGTCGAAGCCGGTTACCAGCCGGAGGTCGCCTATTACGAATGCATGCACGAGCTGAAGCTGATTGCGGACCTGCTGCATGAGGGCGGTCTTCGCAAGATGCACGACGTCATCAGCGGAACCGCCGCTTACGGTGACATGACCCGCGGGCCTCGCATCGTCGACGCACACGCTCGCGCGCAGATGAAGGAAGCGCTGCAGGAGATACGCGACGGCCGCTTCGCGCGCGAGTGGATCGCCGAGCACGAGTCGGGACAACCGGAATACCGCAAGATGGTGCAAGCCGACCTGGAGCATCCCATCGAAGAAGTCGGACGCCGCCTGCGCCGCCGCATGCCATGGCTGGACAACTGATCCGCCGCCTGCCTCCGGATGCGGAAGCCCGGGCTGCTTGCTAAGCTACGGTTCCCGCACGAACCGGAGCTGAACCATGGTGTATGACGGCGCAAAACGACTGTGGATGAACGGCCGCATGATCCCGTGGGAGAAGGCGACGGTCCACGTGATGGCGCACGCGCTGCACTACGGTTCCTCGATTTTCGAAGGCATACGCAGCTATTCGACGCCGGATGGGCCAAGGATATTCAGGCTCACCGATCACATGCAGCGCTTTGTGAACTCCGCGAAGATCTACCGCATGCCGCTCGGCTACGAGCTCGACGAGCTCGTAGCCGCCTGCAAGCAGGTCATCATCGACAACGAGCTCGTGAACGGAGCGTACATACGCCCGCTCGCGCTGCGCGGTTACGGCGCCATAGGGCTCGCGCCGAAGCCGGACCATCCGGTCGATGTAGCGGTGGCCGCCTGGGAATGGGGCGCGTACCTCGGCGAGACGGCGCTCGAAGAGGGCGTCGACGTGTGCGTATCGAGCTGGCAGCGTGTCGCCCCGAACACCATCCCCGCCCTTGCCAAAGCCGGCGGCAATTACCTCTCGAGCCAGCTCGTGAGCACGGAGGCGAAACGCCTGGGCTTTGCAGAAGGCATCGCGCTGTCGACCGACGGCACGATCAGTGAGGGCGCCGGCGAGAACATTTTCCTGGTCCGCGACGGAAAACTCCTGACACCGCCCTCGACAGCCTCGATCCTCACCGGGATCACCCGTGACACGGTCATGACGCTCGCGAACCGCCTCGGGCTGGCCGTGACCGAGCAGGCGATCCCGCGCGAGATGCTTTACCTCGCCGACGAACTCTTTTTCACCGGCACCGCGGTCGAGATCACCCCGGTGCGGTCCGTCGACCGCATCCAGGTCGGCGACGGTCGCCGCGGCCCGGTCACGCAGCAACTTCAGGAAGCTTTTTTCGGCCTGTTCACCGGCGAGACGCAGGACTCCGACGGCTGGCTCGAAGCGGTGGACGCGCCGCCGGTTGCCTAGACTTGCGGATACCGGGAGCTCGTCGAAACTTGCCGGTCAGAAGGAGTCGTCGTCGCCGATGACGATGGTGATTCGGCGGTGCACGTTCGAGAGTGGTGCGGCCGGCAGCGTCGCCAGTTCGAGCGTGAACGTTTCCTCGCCCTCCGCGAGCGTGTCCTGGACGATCGGTATCAGCAGGCGCGCCGAGCGTTGTCCCGGTCCGAAGACGAGGCCCATTGCGCCGGGAACGAAGTAGTCTTCGCCTTCCGTGGCGGAACCGCCGCCTATCGTGTAGCGCGCTTCGAGCTGCGCGTCGCCCGGGTTGAAGCGGAGCACGTCCACCTGCACGGCGGGACTGCGTTCGCTGACGTAGACCTCGGCCTCTGCGAAGCCGAGCGTGTCTTGAGCGAGATTGCTTTCGAACGCTCGCTGGTCGTCGTCCTGCAGCGTCAAATTCACTATGGCCAGTCGCGAGCTCGAGTTCTCGGCGTTCCGCAGCAACAAGGTTGCCTGGCGATCCGCTTCGCGCACGCTGTCGGAGGACATGGAAACCGTGAACCGAGCGGTCGTCTGTCCCGCGTCGAAGCGCGCCACCGGTTCCGACAGGCGATACCGCCCGGTGGTCAGCGGTGATTGGTTCCCGCTGAACCCCACCTCCTCGATCAGCACTGCCAGCGGCTCCCCCACGTTCCTCTCGCGTACCAGCTCGACCACCGCCTCGTCCGCGTCTTCGCGCAGGACCAGGTCGAATTCAGCGCGGGGCTCTCCGGAAACGGCCAGCGGAACCGTCACCGTCGCAGGAATCGCGGCCGCGGCGCTGTCTTCCGCGCCCGGCGGCGGCATGGGGAATGTGCTGCTTCCGTCGGCCGCGGCCGTCCCGCCCGCATCGCGCTCATCCGCGATGGCCGGAAGCTCACCGTCCGCAGACGGCTCGGTCACCGCCCCCGTGTCCTCGTCGGCGGCTGAGGGCGGCAGCTCCGTTATACCGTCCGCCTGCGCCATGCCGGCGACCTCGCGCTCACTCGGGGCGGCAGGGCCTGACGCAGTCGGCTCCCTGACGGGCTCCGAGGCGCTGGCGTCCGGCGCGTCTGCGGCGGTGCCGTCCTCTCCTGAACCTTCCGGCTGGTTCCCGGCCAGCTCCGGCTCCCGATTCAATGCCGATTGTGCGGATGACCACAGCTTGCCGGCGAGCTCGGGTTGCAGGACCAGCGCAACGGCTGCCGCGACCACCACCAGCAGCACGGCCGCGATGCCCCAGGGCCGCCGCGTCTCCGGCACCGGCGGTTTCGGCTCGACCCGGATCGGCTCGTCAGCGTGAACGGACGCCGGCTGACGCCGACTCTCCTCCGCATCCAGCGCCTCCAGGAATTCCGCCGGCGTGGCAAACCGGGACATGCGCGAATACGCCAATGACTTCTTCAGCGCACGCCACTGGCCGTCGGACAAGCCGTGCGGCCGCTGCGGCTCCATACCCTGCTCCGCCGCCTCGGCGGCGTTGCGCGGGCCGAACACTCGATGGCCGGCGACCAGCCGGTACATCAGGCAGCCGAGCGAGAACACGTCATCCGCCGGTAACGGATCCTCACCGGTCAGCACCTGCATGCTCGAGTACGCAGGCGTAACCGCGCCGAGCACGCCGGGATCGAAATCCTTGCGGCCCTCTGGCTGCTTCTGCTTGATCCTCGCAATGCCGAAGTCGAACAGCTTCACCCGACCGGACTGCGAAATCATGACGTTCGCCGGCTTCACGTCGGCATGAACGACACCGCAGCGATGCGCGTAGTCGAGCGCGTGACCGACCTGCCGCACGATGTCCAGCGCGGTCGCGAGGTCCACGTCGCGGTGGCGGTCGTCGTCCAGAATAGCGGCAAGGGAGCGCCCCTCCAGCCATTCCATGACGATGAAGTAAATATCGTCGTCCCGGTCGAGGTCGATAAAACGGACGATGTTCGGATGGGACAGGCAGCGGCCCTTCGCAGCTTCCTGCTGCAGCGCGCGCAACGCGTGCGCATTACTGGAGAGCTTCGGCGACAGCACCTTGATCGCGACCCAGGGGTCGACGCCGTCCGCTTCGGCGATGCGGCGATCGAGCGCCTTGTACACGACGCCCATGCTGCCGCCCGCCACCCGTTCCTGCAGCAGGAACCTGTCGCGGAGCACGGAACCGACCTGCAGGCGATCCTGGGACGCGCCGGCTTCCTGCTTACCCGATTCAATGACGGTCGTGCGGCTGAAGACGTCATCGGCCCCGGCGTCGTCCAGGGCGTCGGGCATCGTTGCCATGCTCTCGATCACCACACGCTCCAGGACGTTGCGCACCAGCTGGTAGGTCTCCAGCCGCAGCTTTCCGCCGTTGTAACGCTTCTGCAGAACCTCGCGAATGTCTTCCTCGCGCTCGCCGTTCTCCGCCATCAGCGCCGTGATAGCGGCATGGATGTCCTTCAGGAGCGCAGCATTGTCATCCTGCTCTCGCAGCTTGCTGTCGAATTCCGCCAGCTGCTCGGTGAAGGTTCTTTCGACTCTGTCGTCCAGTGTGGCGCTCATCTCGACGTCCGGCGACAACGCGGTGCCGATGCTCTCCTCGGTCTTCAATCGTTCCGACCCTCAAGTTTAACGTGATTCGCGGCCCGGAGTTCGTGCCGCTGTAGAGGTGCCCGGCTCAGAGAACCTTGCCGGGATTCAGGATGTTGGCTGGATCCAGTGCCGCTTTAAGGACCTGCATCAGCGCCAGCTCGGTCCCGCCGCGGTAGCGCCTGAGGTCATCCCGCCGGGCCAACCCGATTCCGTGCTCGGCACTGATGCTGCCCCCGTAGGATACCGTCAGATCATAGACGAGCGCTGCAACGGAGTCGCGTTCGCCGAGGAAACGCTCCGCCGTCCATGACTCGGGCTGGCTCACGTTGAAGTGGACATTGCCATCCCCTACGTGGCCGAACGCCACGATACGTGCCTCCGGAATGCGTTGCAGCACCGCTCCCGCAGCGTCGTCGATGAAGTCGCCAATGCGGTCGATCGGCACCGACACGTCGTGCTTCAGGCTCGCGCCTTCGTGTTTCTGGGCCTCTGAAATGGAATGCCGGAGCCGCCACAATTGCTCCGCTTCGCCCCGGCTCTTGGCAATGACCGCATCCACCACCAGGGAGTGCTCCAATGCATCGGCCAGCACCGACTCCATTTCTCCCTCGTTGGCCGACCGGGATATTTCCAGCAGCACGTACCAGGGATGGCGCTCGTCGAACGGATCGCGTGTAGACGGGATGTGCTGCAACACGAACGCCAGCGCCCGCTCCTGGATGAGCTCGAAAGCCTGCAGCCGGTCGGCCATGGAGTCCCGCAGGTGGGACAGCAGTTGCACGGCCTGGCGCGCGTCCGATACCGCGACGAAGGCGGTTTGCACATCGCGAACCCGCGGGTAGAGGCGGAGCGCCGCCGCGGTAATGATCCCCAGCGTGCCTTCCGCGCCGATGAACAGTTGCTTCAGGTCGTAACCCGCCGTGTCCTTGCGCAGTGTTCTCAGCCCGTTCCACACGCGTCCGTCCGCCAGCACCACTTCGAGTCCCAGCACCTGGCTCCGCGCGTTTCCGTACCGCAGGACGTTGATGCCGCCGGCATTGGTGGAGAGGTTGCCGCCGATGCGGCAACTGCCTTCGGCCGAGATGCTGAGGGGAAACAGGCGATCGACCTCCGCCGCCGCGGCTTGCACATCGGCGAGAATGCAGCCGGCTTCCGCAATCACCGAATACCCGTCTTTCGAGATCGAGCGGATCGCGTGCATGCGGTTCAGCGACAGCAGTATCTCGCCATTTTGCGGAATTGCACCGCCGCAGAGGCCGGTGTTGCCGCCCTGCGGCACCACGCCGGTGCCGGTCTCGGCGCAGGCCTTCACTACGGCGCTCACCTCTTCCGTGTTCGCCGGCGACACCATGAGCGGCGTGCTACCGACGTAACGGTCGCGCCATTCGGTCAGGTGCGGCTGCAGCGTGGCGGGATCGTCTGTCCACCCGTCCGGGCCGACAATCGACTTCAGGCGCTCAAGCAGCACGCGCGAGCTCCGGCCATGCCTGGCGCTCCCATGTCGGCCAGTCGGTGTTGCTGCCGCAAAGAACGAGCACCACGCGTTTACCCGCCATGTCCTCCGCCAGCGGCCCGGCGAGTGCCGCCGTACTGGCCGCGCAGGCCGGCTCCACGGCGATTTTCATATCGGTGAAAAGCAGCCGCATCGCTGCACGCAGCTCGTCGTCCGACACGAGCACGAGCCGGTCGATACTCGCACGGCACACCTCGAAGGACATCGGCAGCGCAAACGGCGCGCCCAGGCTGTCCGCGATCGTGCGCACCTCCTCGATCGGCTCGGGGCGGCCGCTGCGGATGCTGCGGTGCATGGAGTCGGCTCCCTCCGGCTCCACGGCGATAATTTCGCAGCCCGGGTTCATCTGCCGGACGAGGCTCCCGATCCCGGCGCACAGGCCGCCGCCCCCGACGGGTATGATCACGGCATCGAATTCCCCGACCTGGTCGCAGATTTCCAGTCCCACGGTCGCCGTGCCGCGCATGACCGCCTCGCCTTCGAACGGGTGCACGAAGAACCGGCCTTCCCGTTCGCGGATTTGGTCGACGCGGTCGAACGCGGCCTGGATGGTGTCGGCCAGCTCGACGTCGGCTCCATAGTGACGGCAGCGCTCGACCCGGGCCGGGTTGGCGTTGCGCGTCATCACCACCTTCGCACTCGTGCCGATGGCGCGCGCGGCGTAGGCGGTCGCCACGGCATGGTTGCCGGCGCTTACGGCCGTGACCCCGGCCCGTAGCTGCTCCGGCTCCAGCCCGAGGAGGACGGAAAGTGCGCCACGCGGCTTGAACGTGCCCGTCCGCTGCAGGAATTCGAGCTTGCCGGTGATGGTCATCCCACGATTAAAGCGGTGTTCGAGGTTTCGGCAGCGCATCACCGGCGTTTTCACCAGCCATTGCTGCAGGCGTTCCGACAGGCGCCGCACGTCGGCGACATTCGGGGGCTGGATGGGCATCGGAGCACTTCCGGTATGGCGAAGGTGACGGGGATTATTATGTAAATCGCCGGTTTCCGTCCAATCGGCCTGCAATGAAGGCCGATAAAACTTGCGCTGCTGCAAAGAGTTGATTACCTTGGAAATCGGCGAGCCCTTAGCGAACAACCAACAGGCAGAACCGGCTCGCCGCGGGGGGGACACGGGTTGCCCGTGTCGAATGAGAATAAATGGGATACGACGAATTATCACAATCCGGCATTCAACGAATAGCCAACTATTCGCCGTACCTGGACCAGTTGGCGGGCTTTGCCAACGACATGGGCCTTCGGCAGCGCAGCAATCTCGTGCACCTCGAGAGAAGCCTGCACGCCGCCTGGTCGCTGGGACAGAACAGCATCCTGAGCTGGTCGCCGCTCGACGAAGGGATCCTCGTACTGGTGGTGCCCCACTATGCGATCGCGGAATACACGGCCGAAACAGCCTGCGATCCCCGGGTGGCGCAGCGATTATCCGCTAATTTCATTACTGAGCTCATTTCCGGCGACCGCCAGCTTACGCTGACCCAGATGCAGAAGGTCGCGCGGCTGCTGAACGTCGAGCCCCGCTTCATTCCGCTGCGCCAGGCCCTGACCGGCCATCCGGTGGAAACGCAGATCATCGAAAAGATGATTCGCCGATACGGCATCAATTACGTCGCGAGCCGCGCCGTCACGATGTTCGACATCGTGGGGTTCAGCCTGCTGACGCCGTTCGAGCAGATGACCCAGCTGAACAGCCTCTCCTATTCGCTGAACTCCGCGCACGCGAAAATGCTGGAGAAGGACATCAGCATAAATTTCGCGCGCTCGTCCAGCGGCGACGGCTTCTACGTCTGGAACCGCGATCACGGCCTGGAAGCGAACGTGAATCTCTATCACTTCATGCACATCGTGTTGGCGGACAACGCGCTGGCGCGCAGCAAGGCGATTTCGCGCGCGGTGCCGCGGCTGCGCGCCTGTTTTCACGTCGGCAGCTGTTACGAGTTCCACCAGGCGGAAGGACTCAACCCGACGATTCACGATTACATCGTGGGCGACGTGACCATCGAACTCGCACGGATGATCGAAGCGGCGTTGCCGGGGCAGATACTGGTCGGTGACTTCCTCGCCAAGCTGTTGCCGGAGCCGGACGGCCATGACGAGTCGCAGCTCAACCTCGACGCGGTGGCGTTCCTGCAGCGCGCGCAGGGCAACCTGGCGAAGCTCAGCGGGCTGGAATTGTCCGGCGAGAGAATTTCCGCGATCAAGTGCTACCTGACGGGCGAACGGCTGGAAAGCGGCGAGTTCAATATCCGCAAGCTGCGGATAGCCGACAAGCACGGCCTGACCCGCACGGCCTACAACGCGAAGGTCAACATCTACCGCGAGTCGGCCGAGCCGATCCTGCTCGGCATCGAAGACCGCAAACTGTCCGAAGCTCCGGCGTAACAGAATTCCCCGAAATGGTCGGGGCGGGGAGATTCGAACTCCCGACCCCCACAACCCCATTGTGGTGCGCTACCAGGCTGCGCTACGCCCCGACCGGGCAAAAAACATGCTGATGGCGGCCATGATACTGGGCGCCCTTTTCAGTTGAAAGGCGGTGGGTGGGGTCGTTCTACCGCCGCAGTATCTTCAGAACCTGTTCAAGTTCCAAGCGTAACTGCTTGATAATTTGCTGACTCTGGCTAACGTCGGTCTTGGCTTCATCGCCGGTGAGACGCTGGCGCGCTCCGCCGATGGTGAAACCATCGTCGTACAGAAGACTGCGGATCTGACGAATGATCAGCACATCCTGACGCTGGTAGTAACGGCGATTGCCTCGCCGCTTTACCGGTTTCAGTTGTGGGAATTCCTGCTCCCAGTAACGAAGTACGTGCGGCTTGACAGCGCACAAGTCGCTGACTTCCCCGATCGTGAAATATCGTTTACCAGGAATAGGAGGTAGTTCGTCGTTATTCCCCGGTTCCAGCATAGGCCTCTACTCGGGCTTTTAGTTTTTGTCCCGGTCGGAAAGTGACAACACGGCGAGCCGTGATTGGAATTTCCTCTCCAGTTTTTGGATTTCTACCCGGACGTTGGTTTTTATCCCGAAGATCAAAATTTCCAAAACCCGAAAGTTTGATCTGCTCACCTACCGCAAGTGATGCGCGCAGCTCTTCAAAATACAAATCGACGAGCTCGCGTGCTTCGCGCTTGTTCAATCCCAGTTCGTCGAAAAGGGATTCTGCCATGTCTGCTTTCGTCAGTGCCATTCGTCTTGGTTCTCGACTGATTCGCATGTGTTGGTGTCATTCTCTTAACGTCGCGGCGCATTCTTGTTGCAGTTTTTGCACCGCTTTCGACATTGCGGTGTCCGCGTCGAAGTCAGTAAGGGTGCGCGAAGTTTCCTGCAAAATCAAGCCTAAAGCTACGCTTTTTAGCCCAGCTTCTATGCCAGGCCCGCGGTACACGTCGAAAACCACAGCACGCCGGATTATATCCGGGGCCGCCGATAACGCCACCTGAATCAGTTGCGCCGACGTTATGTCGTCTTTCACGATGACGGCAATGTCACGCCGGATGGCGGGAAACCGTGAAACCGCCATTGCGGCCGGGACACGGGCCGCAAACGCTGCCGCGGCATCCAGCTCGAAAAGCACGACGGAGCGGCTTATATCCAGTGCGCGCGAGGCGGATGGGTGCAGTTTCCCCGCCACGCCGATCGCCTTGCCGTC
>DATABW010000018.1:0-6697 GCA_036259375.1 Woeseiaceae bacterium | reverse complement strand
TGCGCAGTCGTAATGCTCCTGGCCGATGACGTTCGGGTCGAGAATGCGGCTAGTCGAATCAAGCGGATCCACCGCGGGATAGATGCCGAGCTCCGCGATCTGCCGCGAGAGGACGAGCGTTGCGTCGAGGTGGGCGAAGGTGGTGGCAGGCGAGGGGTCGGTGAGGTCGTCGGCCGGCACGTACACCGCCTGGAAGGAAGTGATCGAGCCCGTCTTGGTGGACGTGATGCGCTCCTGCAGCACGCCCATTTCCTCCGCGAGCGTCGGCTGGTACCCCACGGCCGAAGGCATGCGGCCGAGCAGGGCCGACACCTCGGTGCCCGCCAGCGTGTAACGGTAAATGTTGTCGATGAACATGAGCACGTCGCGGCCTTCGTCGCGGAACGCCTCCGCCATCGTGAGCCCGGTCAGTGCCACGCGCAGGCGGCTGCCGGGTGGCTCGTTCATCTGGCCGTATACCAGCGACACCTTGTCGATCACGCCCGAGTCTGTCATCTCATGGTAGAAGTCGTTGCCCTCGCGCGTGCGCTCGCCGACGCCCGCGAACACCGAGTAGCCCGCGTGCTCCGCGGCGATGTTGCGGATCAGCTCCATCAGCGTCACCGTCTTGCCGACGCCTGCGCCGCCGAACAGGCCGACCTTGCCGCCCTTCACGATCGGCATGATCAGATCGATGACCTTGATGCCGGTCTCCAGCAGTTCCGTCGTCGCGGCCTGTTCCTCATAGGTCGGTGCATCGCGGTGAATCGGCATCGACGTTTCCGCGCCGATCGCGCCCTTGTTGTCGATCGGATTCCCGAGCACGTCCATGATGCGGCCGAGTGTCTTCTCGCCGACGGGCACGGAAATGGGCTCGCCGGTGTTGGTCACGCGCATGCCCCGCTTCAGGCCTTCGCTGCTGCCCATTGCGATCGTGCGCACCACGCCATCGCCGAGCTGCTGCTGGACTTCCAGCGTCAGGTCGGCGTCATCGATGACCAGCGCGTCGTGAATGTTCGGGATCGCGCTGCCTTCGAATTCGACGTCCACGACCGCGCCGATGATTTGTACGGTTGTGCCTGTGCTCATGTCTGCTTCTGCTCCAATCTCTCGTGTTCGACGGCAGCCGCTTCCGCTAACCGTTCGGTCGTCCGTGGGACGGGCTCCTGCATGTCCCGTGCTACCCGGATACGGCGGCCGCGCCGCCGACGATCTCGGAAATTTCCTGCGTGATCGCCGCCTGTCGCGCCTTGTTGTAGGCGAGCTGCAGCTTTTCGATGATCTCGCCCGCGTTGTCGGTCGCCGACTTCATCGCCACCATCTTGGCCGCCATTTCGCAGGCGAAGTTTTCGACGGCGCCGCGATAGACCTGCGACTCGATGTAGCGCATCAGCACATCGTCCAGCAGGTCCACGGCGTCCGGTTCGTAGATATAGTCCCAGTGCGCCTGCAGGGTTTCCTCGCCCAGGTCGATGGCGCTGACCGGCAGCAGCGTCTTGATGTCGGGTTGCTGGCTCATGGTGCTGACGAAGAGGTTATGCACCAGGAACAGCCGATCGATGGTGCCCTCGCTGTAGGCGTCCAGCATGATCTTGATCGAGCCGATCAGGTCGTTCACGTGCGGCCGGTCGCCGAGATGCGTCGCCGTGGCGACCACGTTGCCGCCAAGCCGCCGGAAGAACTGCACGGCTTTCGCGCCGACCAGCGCAAGATCGACCTGGACGTCCTTCCGCCGCCATTCGGCCATGTCGCCGATGACGTGTTTGAACAGGTTGACGTTCAGGCCGCCGGTAAGCCCGCGGTCGGTCGAGATGATGATATAGCCGATGCGCCGCGCTTCGCGCTCGACCAGGAACGGGTGCTTGTAATCCGGGTTGGCATGCGCCAGGTGGCCGATCACGCGGCGGATGCGCTCGGCGTACGGCCGCGAGGCTTCCATCTGGTCCTGCGCCTTGCGGATCTTGCTGGCTGCGACCATCTCCATCGCCTTCGTGATCTTCTGCATGTTCTTCACGCTTCGGATCTTGTTGCGGATTTCCTTTTCGCCGGCCATTTACCTCACCCTGGTGCGAATGCTGACGCCGCTGTCGCCCGTAAGACGGGCTCCTGCAGGGCAGGATCCGCGACTGCAGGAGCCCGTCATGCGGACGAGCCCGTGTGAGAGCCCGCTCCGCATCTCAATAAGCGCCCGTCTTTGCGAATGCGTCGCAGACTTCCTTCAAACCCGCCTTGATGTCGTCGCTGTAGTCGCCGGACTCGTTGATCCTGTCGAGCAGGTCCTGGTGATTGGCGTGTGCGAAGTCGTGCAGCGCGGCTTCATAATCCGTGACCTTCGGCACATCGACCTGGTCCAGGTAACCCTCGTTCACCGCGAACAGCGACAGCGCCATTTCGGCCACCGACATCGGCGAATACTGCTTCTGCTTCATCAGCTCGGTGACGCGCTGCCCGCGCTGCAACTGCCGCCGCGTGGTCTCATCGAGGTCGGAGGCAAACTGCGCGAAGGCTGCCAGCTCACGGTACTGCGCGAGGGCGAGCCGCACGCCGCCGCCGAGCTTTTTGATGATCTTCGTCTGTGCGGCGCCGCCCACGCGCGAGACCGACAGGCCGGCGTTGATGGCGGGCCTTATGCCTGCGTTGAACAGGTCGGTCTCGAGGAAGATCTGCCCGTCGGTGATCGAGATCACGTTGGTCGGCACGAACGCCGAGACGTCGCCCGCCTGCGTCTCGATGATCGGCAGTGCCGTCAGCGAGCCCGTCCTGCCCTTCACCTTGCCACCGGTGAATTCCTCCACGTAATCGGCGTTGACGCGGGCCGCCCGTTCCAGCAGCCGCGAATGGAGGTAAAAGACGTCACCGGGGTAGGCTTCGCGGCCGGGCGGGCGCCGCAGCAGCAAGGACACCTGCCGGTACGCCCACGCCTGCTTCGTCAGGTCGTCGAAGATGATCAGCGCGTCCTCGCCGCGGTCGCGGAAATACTCGCCCATCGACGTGCCCGAGTACGGCGCGATGTACTGCATCGCGGCGGAGTCGGAAGCCGCGGCTGCGACGACGATCGTGTGCTCCATCGCGCCGCGTTCCTCCAGCTTGCGCACGACGCCGGCGATGGAGGACGCCTTCTGCCCGATGGCCACGTAGATGCACTTGATGCCGGTACCGACCTGGTTGATGATCGCGTCCACCGCGACCGCCAGACCGGCAAGACGGCCGTCGCGGTGGACGCGGCCGATCGGCACCATGGCGTCGATGGACTTCAGGCCGGTCTGCACCGGCTGGTCCACCGACTTTCTCGCGATCACGCCGGGCGCAACTTTTTCGATAGGTGCGGTTTCCGTCGCGTCGATGGGACCCTTGCCGTCGATCGGAACACCGAGGGAATCGACGACCCGGCCGAGCAGCGCCTCCCCGATCGGCACTTCCAGGATGCGGCCGGTTGTTTTGACAGTCTGGCCTTCGGAAATGTGCTTGTACTCGCCGAGCACCACCGCGCCGACCGAGTCCTGCTCCAGGTTCAGCGCGAGGCCGTAGGTCTGTTCCGAAAACTCGAGCATTTCGCCGTAGCGCGCATCGGCCAGCCCGTGGATGCGGACGATGCCGTCGGTCACGCCGATGACGGTGCCGACGTCGCGCGCTTCCGCGGCCGCCTCGAAATTCTCGATTCGCTGCTTGATCAGCTGGCTGATTTCAGAAGCTTTGAGTGCCATATATATTTCCCAGGAAGTTTATGCCGTCAGCGCGTTCGCCAGGCCGTCCAGCCTGGAACGCAGCGAGCCGTCGATGACGACGTCGCCGGCGCGTATCACGGCGCCGCCGATGAGATTTTCGTCAAGTGCCGTTTCGAGCTGCACCTCTCGCCCCAGGCGCGCCTTGAGCGCGGACACGATCGCCTGCTTTTGCCCTGCCGACAATTCCGTCGCCGACGTCACGGTCACCTCGACGGTGTTCTCGATCGCATCCTTCAAGGCGTCGAAATGCTCCGCAATCTCCGGCAGCACCGCGACTCGCTCGTACTCCAGTAACAGTTTCAGGAAATTGGTCCCCTGCGTATCGCGGCCGGCGAGAACCGACCCGTCGCCCCCGGCGGACGCGAACAGGTTCGTGAGGAACGCCAGCCGCTGCTCGTCACCGAGCCTGGGGTTCGCGAGGAATTTCGCCACCCGGCCGTCGGCCGTCAGCTCGCCCGCGAGCCGCAACGCCTCGCCCCACGCGTCGAGCGTCCTGGACTCGCGCGCCAGCTCGAATGCCGCTTCGGCATACGGACGGGCGATGGTGTGGTTATCCGCCATAGGTCAGGTCTTCAGAGCTCCGCCGCCAGGCGGGAGAGGATGTCGTCGTGCGCCTTGGGGTCGATCTCGCGCCGCAGGATTTTTTCGGCGCTGGCGACTGCAATCGCGGAGACCTCGCCGCGCAGTTCCTCGCGCGCGCGGTTGATCTCCTGCTCCACTTCCGCGCGCGCCAGCTCGAGCTGCCGTTCGCGCTCGCGCGCGCCTTCGGCCTTGCCCTCGGCGACGATCTCGTTGGCGCGCGCATGCGCCTGGTCGAGAATGCCGGTCGCCTGCGTCCTCGCGTCCCGCACGATCTCTTCCGCTTCGCGGCGCGCCTCGTCCAGCTTCTGCTCGCCGCGTTCCGCCGCTGCCAGTCCGTCGGCAATCTTGGTCTGGCGCTCCTCGATGGCATTCATGATCGGCGGCCAGATGTATCGCATGGTGAACCATACGAACACGGCCATCGCGATCGTCTGGCCCCACAAAGTCAGGTTAATGGACATGGAGAGTCCTCACTGGCGAAAAGATCCGGGCCTCAGCCGCCCATCGCATTCTGCAGCTGCCCGATGAACGGGTTGGCGAACGCGAAGTACAGCGCGATACCCACGCCAATCATCGCGACCGCGTCGAGCAGGGCCACGACCAGGAACATCTTGGTCTGCAGCATCGGCGCCAGCTCCGGCTGCCTTGCCGCGCCTTCGAGGAAGCGGCCGCCCAGGAGCCCCATGCCGATACCGACGCCGAGCGCGCCGAGACCGATGAGAATCGCGACGGCGATCGCGGTGAGACCAATAACAGTTTCCATCAATATCTCCTCAATGAAATCGAATCAAAAAACTCAGTCGTGTTGCTCGGATGCCAGGCTGAGATACACGATCGTCAGCATCATGAAGATGTAGGCCTGCAGCGTGATGATCAGGACGTGAAAAACCGCCCAGCCGAAATGCAGCGGGAGCTGCCACAGCCCCAGCAGCGCAATCAGGACGAAAATCAGCTCGCCGGCGAACATGTTCCCGAAGAGTCGCAGTGACAGCGACAGCGGCTTGGCCAGCAGCGCGACCGATTCGAGCACGAAATTGAAAGCGATGATGAGCGGCGCTGCCAGCAGCCCGAGTCCCCGGGTCGGGGGCGCGATCGGGTGCAGCGTCAGGTCCCCGATGAATCCGCCGATGCCCTTGTTCGCGACGGTGTACCAGATGATCAGCAGGAATACGGCTATCGACATGCCGAAGGTGATGTTGACGTCGGCCGTCGGCACGACTTTCAGGTATTCGACGCCGATCAACTGGCCGAACTGCGGCAGCCAGTCGACCGGGATGAGATCCATCAAATTCATCAGGAACACCCAGACGAAGATGGTCAGGCCGAGCGGGGCGATCAGCTTGCTCTTGCCGTGGAAGGAGTCGCGCACGCTCGAATCGACGAAGTCGACCAGGATTTCGACCGCCGCCTGCAGCTTGCCCGGCTTGCCCGCGGAAGATTTTTTCGCGGCGCGGCCAAACAGCCAGACGAACAGAACGCCGAGCACCAGCGAAAAGAACATGGAATCCACGTTGACGGCCATCGGGTTGCCGACGCAGTCGTTCCACACCCATTGACCGTCGACACGGCATACCTGCAGGTTCTGCAGGTGGTGTTCTATATAACCGCCAGACGTCTGGGGTCCGTGTTCGCTCGCCATTCCCGTTACTCGATTTCGTTAGTTCGCGTTCTTGTCACGCTCCAGAAAACCCGCAAACGCCGCCAGTTGCGCGCCGACGAAGCCGGCAAAGAGCGCGCCCGCCGCCAGCGGCCTGACGCTGGTAAACACCAGGCCGAACATCAACACGGTGAGCACCACCTTTCCGAGCTCTCCGATATACGCGGCCCGCAGCAACGCCGCCGCTCCCGCATCGCGGCGCGGCAGGCTCATTCTCAGCGCCAGGAAGGCGTTCGGGAGGACGGCGGTCAGTCCCCCGAGCAATGCCGAGTAGGCTGACACCGGTTCGCCCGTACCCCAGAAAAACGCTGCAAGAACCGCGGCGAGGCCCGCCTGCGCCAGGAGTACGCGGAGGATGAGGCTGTCGGTCGGGGCTTGCGATTTCTCGTCGGCCCCGATCCTCATCTCTTCCCTGCCTCCGGCAACAAAAACGCCACGTCCCCGGCCTGACCGGTGCGCTGACCGGCGGGATGTGGCGTTGCGCTTAAA
Organism: Woeseiaceae bacterium; assembly: GCA_036259375.1. Classification (GTDB taxonomy): domain Bacteria; phylum Pseudomonadota; class Gammaproteobacteria; order Steroidobacterales; family Woeseiaceae; genus IDS-8. The sequence goes on along the minus strand of DATABW010000018.1, from coordinate 265 downwards.
ATATTTCCAAGCGGGCCTACGCTTAGCCCGCGCATTATAGAGACCGCATTTCGGCAAGGCAACCAATGCAGAGCACCTGATAAGAGCCGCTCCCGCGACCTGAATGGGGTCGTCGGAAGCGATTCAAAGCTTCGATATCGTCGCGTCCAGCTGCTCTTTTGCGAGTCCGCAATCGAACGTCCTCGCGTCCACGAGGACGTGGGCGACGCACGGCGCCACCCATGCGAGGGCACGGACGCCCGGCGCCTGGACGCCGCCGTCCTGC
>DATABW010000017.1:0-15365 GCA_036259375.1 Woeseiaceae bacterium | reverse complement strand
GTGGCGCCCGGCAATGAAGACCGTGAACCCGGTCACGACGGCGATAGTGTGCGCTTCCCGCAACAGCCGGATATCCCGGCGTTTGGCCGAGTTACAGCGGTCGCCGCCGTTGGCCGCTTTGCCTATTGTACGACTGCGCAGGAAGCGCATTCACGCACTATCAACAGGGAGGTTGATGTCATGAGAGAACTCAACGCAGCGGAACTCGCCGTCGTCAGCGGCGGGGAAGGCCTGGTGTGCACGCCGTCCGACGGGAATAGCTACGGCGGCGTGAGCGACACGGGGTCGTTCGGTGACGACCTCGTGAACATGTATGAAGGACTGGTCTACTTCGCGTCGCACGTCATCGAGCGCGTTGCCCGCGCCCTGTAGTTCCCGGGCCCTGCCGCCGGGGCGCTAACTCGCCCCGGCGGTTTTTCGGGTAACGATGACAACGGCCACAGCGGTGGCGATCACGGCGACCGGTGCCGCAATCATCCCGGCCACCGCAAGCTGCGGATCCGATGCCGGGGGATTCCACACAATCCGGAAACATTCCCAGTCGATCACGGCAGCCGTGTTGTAGGCAGCGTGAGCGATGACAGCCGGCCACAACGTGCCGGAGTTCAAAGTCCGGATGGACAGCAATACCCCGGCCACAAATGCCGCAGCATAGCCGGCAGGCGGGTGTGTCAGCGCAAACAGCACCGCCGATAGCGTGACCGAGAGGGCGACGCCGCGCGGCAGCAGCGCGTGCAGAATGAACCCGCGATTGACGACCTCTTCGATCATCGGGACGAGGAGTGACATTACGCCGAGACTCAGGATCAGCACGGGCGGGGACGGGCAGTGGAAGCCGATTAGCGGACCGGCAACGGCATGCGGATCTTCATTCGCCACGAGTCCCGTCCACATCAGCACCGTGAGCACGGACCACCGTGTGATCCGCAAGGTGAGTCCCAGCAGCAGCGACAGAACCACGACCTGCCAGGTGAGCCCCGATCGCCGGAACAATCCGAGCAGCTGTACGTTGCACTGCTTCAAATAGGGAAATCCCAACGCGAGCAGAATGGGAGGAACCACGAGATAGCTCAGATCCTCCGCCACGGCCTCGCTCACGCCGTGCGCCATGAGCGACAGCTCGAGCCTGCTACGCGCGAACAGCGCCGCTACCTGGAACAGCATGATGGCCGCGATGGACACCTGGAAAACAGGACGGGCGATCGACTGTGTCATCGGAGCACGGCGGAACGGCGACGGTGGAACCTTAAGTCGCCCGGACTCCTCCGCGCACCACGTAAAACGATGCTGGTCGCAGGGAAATGGCGCTGACCGGTTCTTTCGCTGTCGAGGCAAACCCTCGTGCCGCCCGGATCATCACCTTGATTAATGCAAATGGCTCGCTGACAATCCCCGCTGGCCAGTGACCCGGCCTGAGAAGAACCAGGAACAGATGGACCTGCTGCAATGACCTTCCCAAGACCGTTCCTGCTGGCGAACCTCGCCCTGGTGACGGCTGCATGCAATGGTCCCGCTCCGGAACCGGAAGCCACAGGCGGTGCGGAGCGATCGGCATACCCGACGGCAGCGACGCTCGGCGAGCAGGTCGTGCTGCCGACGGCCGACTACCTCCAGTTGCCGCGCTACCGGGACGCAGACCCGGAGTACGGCAGCACCCTGGCCATGCAATGCCGCGCGTGTCACAGCTTTGAAGCGGACGCGGCAGGTCCGCTTGGACCGAACCTGTCCGGCCTCTTCGGACGGCCGGCGGGTTCCCTGGACGGCTACCCCTATTCACCGGCGCTGGCCGATGCTAGCTTCTACTGGACCCCGCGGGCCCTCGACGCCTGGCTGGCGCAGCCCGCGCGTTTCCTGCCCGGCAACAGCATGGCTTACGCCGGCTTGCGCAACCAGGAAGATCGCGATGCTCTCATCTCCGCTTTGCTGCGGCTGACGGAGACTTCCGGTACGGCGACGGCGGAGGACTCGGCAATTGCCGGAGCGCCGGCCCATTCACAACAGTGATGAGAGGATTACGACTCATGCGGGAGTCGCAGTGAACGAGATGGAGCGTAACGATGAACTGTCCGACAGCCGGGTGCTGCCGGACCGGCGCACTCCCAGCTGGCGGACATTCGTGTTCGGTTACTTCCTCTCGCGGCGCCGGGAACATCGCCGCGGATCGGAGCGCGATAACGTCTTTATCGACTGGCACCATCCGTGGCTGTTTTTCCTGGCGACCGGAATCATGCTGCTCTCGACGGTGGACGCATTCCTGACGCTGCAACTGCTGAACCAGGGCGCCATCGAAATCAATCCCATAATGGCCGCGATGCTGGAGCGCGGCCACGTCGCGTTTGCGGTCAGCAAGATGCTGCTGACCGGTCTCGGCATCATGGTGCTGGTGTTCCTCTCCCGCCTGCGGCTATTCAATTTCCTGCGGACCGGATTGTTACTGACGCTTTTTTTCATCTGTTACGCCTGCCTGGTGTGCTACCAGGTCCTGTTGCTGACGCGCGTGTACTGAGCTTGTGCGGCGGCAGGCCTATTGCGGGCGACAGGCCCGCGCGCTTACGTTAAACTACGCACCCGGTTTCGGCTGACAGCACCTCCATCAAACGCTTACGGAACAGCAGGTTTCGCGGATTTTTTGCGCCATGAGTTCGCTCGAGGAACAGTACGCCACTTCAGCCTTGTTCGGCATGAATGCCTCGGCCATCGAGGCGCTGTACGAGGAATTCGTCGCCGATCCCGAGTCGGTCCCCGAGAGCTGGCGCCGTTTCTTCCTCTCGCTCGGCAAACGGCAGGACGAGGTTTCACATTCGGCGATACGGCAGCAGCTGCAGGAGGCGGCGCGGCGCAGCCGCGGCAACGGAGCGGCCGCGGCCCCCGTCGGCTGGCGCGGCCAGGCCGCCAGTGAAAAGCAGGCCTCTGTCTCCCGCCTGATCCAGGTGTACGGTCTCCGCGGCCACCAGATCGCCGACATCGATCCGCTCGGACTGATGGAGCGGCCGGTCCCGGGCGTGCTGAAGCTCGATTACCTCGGGTTGAGCGAAGCCGACATGGACACGGAGTTCTTCACCGGCGGTCTCGCCGGCACCGGCCATCGCCGCATGAAGCTCCGCGACATCATCGCACTGCTCAAGACGATTTACTGCGGCAAGATCGGCGCCGAGTTTGCGCACATCTCGCGGTCGCGCGAACGCCTGTGGCTGCGGCAGGAATTCGAGCAGGGCATGGTCTCGGCGCGGCTTTCTCCTGACGAACGCCTGTGGATCCTCGAGCAGCTCACGGCGGCGGAGGGGATCGAGCGTTACCTGCACACCCGCTTCGTCGGCCAGAAGCGCTTCTCCCTGGAAGGGGGTGAGAGCCTGATCCCGATGCTGGACGACCTGATCCAGCGCGGCGGGGAGTCCGGCATTCGGGAATTCGTCATCGGCATGGCGCATCGCGGCCGCATCAACGTGCTGGTGAACGTGCTGGGCAAGCCGCCCCAGGAGCTGTTCGAGGAGTTCGAAGGCAACATCGACCCGGACCAGGTGAAGGGCTCCGGCGACGTCAAGTATCACAAGGGCTTTTCGGCGGACATGAAGACGCCGGGCGGCAACGTGCACATTGCGCTCGCCTTCAACCCGTCGCACCTCGAGATCGTCGATCCCGTGGTCGAGGGTTCGGTGCGGGCGCGCCAGCAGAGGCGGGGCGATTTCGACCGCAACGAGGTGCTGCCGGTGCTGATCCATGGCGACGCCTCGTTTCCCGCGCAGGGCGTGGTCGCGGAAACCTTCCAGCTATCGCAGACCAACGGTTTCCGTACCGGCGGCACCGTCCACATCGTCATCAACAACCAGATCGGATTCACGACGAGCCGGCCCTCCGATGCGCGCTCGACGCCGTACGCCACGGACATCGCGAAAATGATCGAGGCGCCGATCTTCCACGTGAACGGCGACGATCCCGAAGCGGCTGTGTTCGTCACGAGGCTGGCGCTCGCCTATCGCCGCAAGTTCAAGAAGGACGTGGTCATCGACTTCGTTTGCTACCGGCGCCATGGCCATAACGAGGCGGACGAGCCGAGCGCCACGCAACCGGTGATGTACGGCCGCATCCGCGATCACAAGACGACGCGGCAGCTGTATGCCGGGCGGCTGGTCGAGGATGGCGTCGTCGACGCCGAGCGCGCGGAACGCCTGCAGGACGCCTACCGCGACCGCCTCGACCACGGCGAACCGGTGCCGAAATCCTTGCTCGGCCAGATCGGTAACGAGTTCACCGTGGACTGGGAGCCGTATCTCGATACGGCCTGGGACGATGAGGTCGATACGACCATCAGCCCCGAGAAGGTTGCAGAGCTCGCGAAGAAAACGACGACGCTGCCGCCGGGCTTTGTCCTGCACGGCCGGGTGCAGCGCATCATCGACGAACGTGCGCGCATGGGCGCCGGCGAAATCGACATGGACTGGGGCTTTGCGGAATCCATGGCCTGTGCGGCACTGATCGACGACGGTTTCGACTGCCGCGTGACCGGGCAGGACACCAGCCGCGGCACTTTCTTTCACCGGCACGCGGTGCTGCACAACCAGCGGAACCGGGATGAGTACGTGCCCCTGCAGTCCATTGCCGATCGTCCCTCGAGCTTCCGGGTCATCGACTCGCTGCTGTCGGAGGAGGCGGTGCTCGGTTTCGAATACGGCTACGCGACGACCGAACCGCGGACGCTGGTGATCTGGGAGGCGCAGTACGGCGATTTCGTCAATGCGGCGCAGGTCGTCATCGACCAGTTCATCAGCTCGGGCGAAGCGAAATGGGGCCGCCTCTGCGGCCTCGTGATGTTCCTGCCTCACGGATACGAGGGACAGGGACCGGAGCATTCCTCGGCGCGTCTCGAGCGTTTCCTGCAACTTTGCGCCGAAAACAACCTCCAGGTGTGCGTGCCGTCGACACCGGCGCAGATGTTCCACATGTTGCGCCGGCAGATGCTGCGCAACTACCGGAAGCCGCTGATCGTGATGACGCCGAAAAGCCTGCTGCGGCACAAGCTGTCGGTGTCGCCCTTGAGCGAGTTGTCGGAAGGCCGGTTCCGGACCATCGTGCCGGAGATCGACGAGATAGATCCGGAGGCGACACGGCGGCTCGTCTTCTGCAGCGGCAAGGTCTACTACGACTTGCTGGAGGCCCGCCGCTCCACGGAGCTCGACGACGTGGCGCTGGTGCGCATCGAACAGCTCTACCCGTTCCCCGTCGACGAATACGCCGCGGCGATCGAAGCCTGGCCGAAAGCGGAAGAGATCGTCTGGTGCCAGGAGGAGCCCCAGAACCAGGGCGCGTGGTACCAGATTCGCCACCGGCTCCAGGAGCCGCTCTCCGACGGGCAGTCGTTGTATTATGCGGGGCGGCCCGGCGCCGCCGCGCCAGCCGCCGGACTCCTCAAGATACATCTGCGCGAGCAGCAGGCGCTGGTGGAGGCCGCGCTCGGCACCGAGCTCAAGGCCAGCAAATCGGTCCGGCCGGCGCGCAGCAGGCGATCGACCGGCGAGTCCGCCAAGCCACGCCCGAAACGGAAAGGCAAAAAAGGAAAGAGTAGCTGAACATGGAGATCAAGGTTCCGTCACTGCCCGAGTCCGTCAGCGATGCCACGCTGGTGGCCTGGCACAAGAAGCCGGGGGACGCCGTATCCCGCGACGAAAATCTCGTCGACCTGGAAACCGACAAGATCGTGCTGGAAGTGCCGTCGCCGGCGTCGGGCACGTTGAAGGAAATAAAGATCGAGGACGGCGCGACCGTCAAGGCCGGCGACCTGATCGCCATCCTGGAGGAGGGCGGCAAAGGCGGGAACGGCAAGCAGAAGGATAACGGCGGCCGGCAGGCAGCCGCGCAGGAGGAGGAACCGTCCCGCGAAGCCGAGGCAGCGGCTCGCGACGAGCAGACGGGCGCGGCGGCGCAGGAAGCCGACGCCGAAGCAGCGGAAGAGGAGGAACCGGCGCGCGACCGGGACGATAGCAAGCGTCGCGCCGAAAGCGCGCACGACAAGCTGAGTCCGTCGGTCCGCCGCCTGCTCGAAGAGCACGACCTGGATGCCGATGCCGTCAGCGGGAGCGGCAGGGACGGCCGGATCACCAAGTCGGACGTCATGGACTATCTCAAGCGGCACGACGAGTCCGAAGGGCGCGACGAAACGGAACGCCCGGCGACGGAGCCGGCCGAGGGCGGCCGGGCGCGCAACGACCGCCGTGTCCCGATGACCCGGCTGCGCGCCCGCATCGCGGAACGCCTGGTGGAAGCGCAGCAGACGGCAGCGATGCTGACGACCTTCAACGAGGTCGACCTGTCCCGGGTGATCGACCTGCGCAATCGTTACAAGCAGCCTTTCGAGAAGGAACACGGCGTCAAGCTCGGCTACATGTCGTTCTTCGCCAAGGCGGCCGTCGAAGCGCTGAAAAAATTCCCGGCCGTTAACGCCTCCGTCGAAGGCAAGGACATCATCTACCACGACTACTTCGACATCGGCATCGCCGTATCGTCGGAGCGCGGCCTGATGGTGCCGGTCGTACGAGACGTCGACCGCCTGAGCTTTGCAGAAATCGAAAAAACAGTGGATAGGCTCGGCAAGAAAGTGCGCGAAGGGTCGATCGGCATGGACGACCTCACCGGCGGCACGTTTACGATCACGAACGGCGGCATCTTTGGTTCGATGCTGTCGACGCCAATCCTGAATCCGCCGCAAAGCGCCATTCTCGGCATGCACGCGATCCAGGAGCGGCCGATGGCCGTCGACGGCGCAGTAGCCGTGCGGCCGATGATGTACGTCGCGCTCACTTACGATCACCGGATCATCGACGGCCGCGAAGCCGTGCAATTCCTCGTCAGCATCAAGCAGTCACTGGAAGATCCGGGCCGGCTGCTCCTGCAATTCTGACATGGCAAGGTCCTACGATGTAATCGTCATCGGCGCCGGACCCGCGGGGTACATTGCCGCCATCCGCGCCGCGCAGAACGGCATGAACGTCGCGTGTATCGACCAGTGGAAGAAGCGCGACGGGAAGCACGCGTTCGGCGGCACCTGCCTCAATGCCGGCTGCATTCCTTCCAAGGCGCTGCTCGAATCCTCCGAACTGGTGCATCGCGCCGAACACGAGTTCGCCAAACACGGCATCAAGCTGTCCTCCGTCGAGGTCGACCTCGCCGCCATGCAGAAGCGCAAAGCCGCCGTCGTGCGGCAGTTGACGGGCGGCATCGCGGGGTTGTTCAAGGCGAACAAGGTCGAGGGACTGGTCGGCCACGGCAAGCTGCTGGCCGACCGCCGGGTGGAGTTCACTCCCGAATCAGGCGAGCCGGAAACCCTCGAGGCCCGTTACGTGATCCTGGCGTCGGGTTCCGAGCCGGTCGAGCTGAAAGTGGCGCCGTTCGACGGCGGGACGATCGTCGATTCGTGGGGCGCGCTGGAATTCGACGAGGTGCCGAAGAAGCTCGGCGTCGTCGGCGCCGGCATCATCGGCCTCGAGCTGGGAAGCGTGTGGAACCGCCTGGGCTCGGAGGTGGTGATTCTCGAAGCGCTGGACGAATTCCTGCCGGCGGTCGATCGCGATATCGCGAAAGAAGCGCAGAAGCAGTTCAAGAAGCAGGACCTGTCGGTGCAGCTGGGTGCAAAGGTGACGTCGGCGAAGAAATCCGGCAAGGGCGTCAAGGTCGAATACGAGGATCCGTCCGGCCGGCAATCCCTCGAGGTCGACAAGCTCGTGGTGGCCGTCGGCCGCCGGCCCTACACGGCGGATCTCCTGTCCGATGACTGCGGCCTCCAGCCGGATGAAAAAGGCTTCATACCGGTCGACGAAGAATGCCGCACCCGCGTCAAAGGCGTGTTCGCCATCGGCGACTGCGTGCGCGGCCCCATGCTCGCGCACAAGGGGTCGGAGGAGGGCGTGATGGCCGCCGATCTCATCGCAGGCGAAGTGGCCGAGATGAACTACAAGGCCATCCCGTCGGTGATCTACACCGCGCCGGAAATCGCGTGGGTCGGGAAGACGGAAGAAGAAGTCAAAGCGGACGGTCGCGCTTACAAGACCGGCTCGTTTCCGTTCGCCGCCAGCGGACGCGGCAAGGCGATGGAGCAGACGGCAGGAATGGCCAAGATCGTCTCCGCGACGGACGACGACGAGATACTCGGCGTGCACATCATGGGTCCCATGGCCGGCGAGTTGATCGCCGAAGCGGTGCTGGCAATGGAATTCTCCGCCAGCACGGAAGACCTGCAACGTACCATTCACGCCCACCCGACGCTCGCCGAGGCTCTCCACGAAGCCTCGCTCGCCGCCGACAAGCGGGCTCTCAATTACCCCAACAAGTAGCAGCCCGTCCCACGGCAACGGAGCCGAAATCGGGGTCGCGCTCCTACGAAGCGCGCCTTACCGACGTTACGTTCGGCACCTGCTCCAGGCGGCCGATGACGCGGGAAAGCGCCGCCAGGCCGGGAACCGTGATGCAGAGTTCGATCGTCGCCTGCATGCGCTGCCGGTCGGTTCTCGTCTGCGAACTTTCGACACCGATCTTTTCGTCGGCCAGCACGCTGCTGATGTCGCGCAACAGTCCGTGGCGATCGTAGGCCTGCACGCTCAGCTCGACGGGATAAGCGGTATCGAAAGAGTCGCTCCAGTCCACTTCTATCACTCGCTCCGGGTGGCGCGACTGCAGGTTTGCAAAATTCCCGCAGTCCTGGCGGTGGACGCTCACTCCTCGCCCGAGCGTGATGTAACCGACGATGCCTTCGGGCGGCACTGGCCGGCAGCAGCGCGCCAGGTTGCAAAGCAGGTCGTCGACACCACGTATGCCGAGACGGTTGCCGGCCCGGTCGCGGCGGGGAGCGTGCCGGAGCGCCGGCAGCTCGACCGGCGGCGCTTCGTTCCGAAGTTGCTGCAAGGCCCTGGCCACGGCGGCGGGCGTAATGTCGCCGGCGCCGAGCGCCACGTACAGCGCATCCGTGTCGGCCGATTTCAGCGCCGCGGCGACGGCATCCGTCGAAATGTCGCGCACGTTCAGGCGGGAGAATTCCCGCTCCAGGATTTCCCGCCCCTGTCGCCGATTCTCGTCCCGGTCCTGCTGACGGAACCAGCTGCGCACCTTCGCGCGGCTTCGCGACGAGGCGAGGTAACCGCTCTGCGGGCTGAGCCAGTCACGACTGGGTTGCGGCTCCTTGCCGGTAATGATCTCGATCCTGTCGCCGTTCCGGATCACATACGTGAGCGGCACGATGCGGCCGCCCACCCGCGCGCCCCGGCATCGGTGGCCGATCTGCGTGTGCACGTGATAAGCAAAATCCAGGGGAGTGGCGCCTGCCGGCAGTTCCACGACGTCGCCTTTCGGGCTGAACGCGTAAACGCGGTCGTCGAAGACGTCTCCGCGAATCTGTTCGAGCAGGTCGCCATCGTCTTCTGACGGCTCGAACAGCCGTCTCAGGAAACGGATTTTTTCATCGAACGCCGGGCGCGGCGTTGCACCCTCCTTGTACCGCCAATGCGCGGCAACGCCGAGCTCGGCATGCCGGTGCATGTCATGGGTGCGGATCTGCGCCTCGACCACCCGCTGGCGGGGTCCGATCACCGCCGTGTGGAGCGACTGGTAGTCGTTACCCTTCGGGTTGGCGATGTAGTCATCGAATTCCCCCGGCAGATACGACCAGCGGTTGTGCACGACCCCGAGCGCTGCATAGCAGTCCCGGACACTGTGGACCAGGATCCGCACCGCGATCATGTCGAAGACCTGCTCCAGCCCGCCGCCCTTGCGCTGCATCTTCCGCCAGATACTGTAGATGTGCTTGGGCCGCCCGCTGACTTCGGCGGCGATGTCATTGCGTTCGAGCTCCTTGCCGAACGTGTCGCGCAACTCCTCGATGAAGGCCTCGCGTTCTGCGCGCTTCTCGTTCAGCCTGCGGGCAATGCGGGCGTAAGCCGCCGGTTCCAGGTACCGGAAGGCGAGATCCTCGAGCTCCCACTTCAACTGCCAGATGCCGAGCCGGTTGGCGAGCGCCGCGTAAATCTCGCGCGTCTCGATCGCGATGCTTCGCTGCGCCGCTTGTTCGGCGTCCCGCGCCCGGCGCAGGCGGTAGATCTGCTCGGCGATCCGGATAACGACCAGCCGCGGGTCCGACACCAGGGCCAGCAGCATTTTGCGCAATGCTTCGGACTGGCTGACGGCCAGGGCTTCGCCCGGCTCCCAGTCCCGCGGCAACGAGAAACGCCCGAGCTGCACCAGCTGCAGGATGGTCTCGCGCAGGGCGGCGACGGGCGTACCATCGAGATCCTCCAGTTTCACCGCATCGTCGCGCACCAGCGGGTAGACGCGGGCGGCGGCGAGCAGCGGGGCGGCGAGCTCCAGGGGCTCCAGCAGCTCGGCGATCGCCGCGCCCTCGGCGACCAGTTCCCGGGCCTGCGGCGCCAAGTCGCCGGCACGCTCGGCGAACTGTCGCGAGATCCCGACGATGTCTTCCTGTTCGACGCTCATTTGCCGATTTTCGTGCTGAGATGCGACCAGTTGATGAACATTCGCGGATAGTGCGCGAATCCGATAACGGCTATCATACCCGCGGCCGGACGGGCCCACGATAGCGAGAGCAGACGAAGGATAAAGTGACGACGCATGGCCGGACACAGTAAATGGGCGAATATCCAGCACCGCAAGGGTGCCCAGGACAAGAAACGGGGCAAACTGTTCACCAAGCTGATCCGCGAAATCACGATCGCCGCGCGCATGGGCGGCGGCGACATCGCGGCAAACCCGCGCCTCAGGCTGGCCGTCGACAAGGCCAAGGCGCAAAGCATGCCGAAGGACAACATCGACCGGGCGATCAAGCGGGGCAGCGGCGAAGGGGATGACGCCGACTACCAGGAAATCCGCTACGAAGGTTACGGTCCGGGCGGCACCGCCGTCATCGTCGACTGCATGACCGACAACCGCAACCGCACCGCGGCGGACGTGAGGCACGCCTTCTCCAAGTTCGGCGGCAACCTCGGCGCGGACGGCTCCGTCAACTACCTGTTCAACCACGTGGGGCTGCTGGTTTATCCGCCCGGCAGCGATGAGGATGCGATCATGGCCGCGGCGATCGAGGCGGGCGCCGAGGACATCGTGGTCGACGAGGACCAATCGATAGAGGTGCTCACCGATCCTGCCGAGTTCGAAGCCGTGCGCGAGGGCATGCGGAACGCAGGTCTCGCCCCGGAGTACTCGGAGCTCACGATGCGCGCCACGACCAGCGCGGAACTCGAATCCGAAGAGGCCGCCTCGATGCTCAAGCTGCTGGAGACGCTCGAGGACCTGGACGAGGTGCAGAATGTCTACAGCAACGCCGAAATCCGCGACGACGTGCTGGCGAGCCTCTGAGGCGCTGCCGTGAGCGAACGACAGCGCATCCTGGGGCTCGATCCGGGCTCCCGATTGACGGGTTTCGGGGTGGTGGACTTCGTCGACGATCGCGCGGCCTACGTGGCGAGCGGCTCGGTGCGCAGCTGTGAAGGCAGCTTCGCGGAACGGCTGCGATTGATCTTCCGGTCGATTGGCGAGATAACGGCCGAATACCGGCCACATGCCGTCGTGATCGAAACCGTGTTCGTGCACCGCAACGCGGGCAGCGCGTTGAAACTCGGCCAGGCGCGCTCGGCCGCGCTGTGCGCAACCTTTGAACGCGATATCGAGGTGTTCGAGTACGCGCCGCGGGAGATCAAGCAGGCCGTGGTGGGCACCGGAGCGGCGACCAAGGCACAGGTCCAGCACATGGTGCGCTCGCTCTTGCAGCTCGAAGGCCAGCCGACGCCGGATGCCGCCGACGCCCTGGCGGCGGCGCTCTGCCACGGCCATCGGCGGCGCCTGCATTCCCGGCTCGCCGGCGCCGCGGCGCTGGCGGCGTTGCGGTGACCGCGCCATGATCGGTTCGGTGCGTGGCCGGCTGGCGGCCAAGCTGCCGCCGCTGATCGTGCTCGAATGCGGGGGCGTCGGTTACGAGATCGAAACGCCGATGTCCACCTTCCTCGAGCTGCCGGAGGCAGGCGCCGACGTGTTCCTGCATACGCACCTGGTAGTGCGGGAGGACGCTCATACGCTGTTCGGCTTCGCGACGGCCGAGGAGAAAACGCTGTTCCGCTCCTTGCTCAAGGTCAGCGGCGTCGGCGCCAAGATGGGACTGGCCATTCTTTCGGCAATGAGCGTTGCCGACTTCCAGCGCTGCGTGCAGCACGAGGACAAGGCCATGCTGACGAAGATTCCGGGTGTCGGGGGCAAGACGGCCGATCGCCTGATCCTCGAGTTGCGGGATCGCCTCGGCAAGGCGACGCTCGCGCCTAAGGCCGCTGCCGGGCGAGCGGCCCCGCCGGACCCGCGCAGCGAGGCATTTGACGCGCTGGTCGCGCTCGGCTACAAGCCGAACGAGGTGAAACGGTTGCTCGAGCAGCTGGACCTCGCGAACAAGTCCGCCGAGGACATCATCCGCTCGGCCCTGAAACAGGCGATTGCATAGATGGCAGGAATAGAACACGACCGTCTCACCTGCGCGACGCAGCGCGACGACGATCCCGTGTTCGACCGGGCGATTCGCCCGAAAACGCTCGCCGACTACGTGGGCCAGCCGAGCGTCAAGCAGCAGATGCACATCTTCATCACCGCGGCACGGCAACGCGGTGAATCGCTCGATCACGTGCTGATCTTCGGGCCGCCGGGCCTCGGCAAGACGACGCTCGCGCACATCGTGGCGCACGACATGGGCGTGAACCTGCGGCAGACCTCCGGTCCGGTGCTCGAGCGGCCTGGCGATCTCGCCGCGATCCTGACCAACCTCGAACCGAACGACGTGCTCTTCGTGGACGAGATTCACCGCCTCAGCCCTGTCGTCGAGGAAGTCCTTTACCCGGCGATGGAGGATTTCCAGCTCGACATCGTCATCGGCGAAGGACCGGCGGCGCGCTCGATCAAGCTCGACCTGCCGCCATTCACGCTGGTCGGCGCCACGACGCGCGCGGGGCTCCTGACGTCGCCGCTGCGCGATCGCTTCGGCATCGTGCAACGGCTCGAGTTCTATTCCGCCGCCGACCTGGAGGCGATTGCGTTGCGCTCGGCCGGAATCCTGAACCTGGCGCTCGAGAAACCCGGTGCCGCTCAGATCGCGGCGCGCGCCCGCGGCACGCCCCGCATCGTGAATCGCCTGCTTCGGCGCGTGCGCGATTATGCCGAAGTCGAGGCCGACGGGGTCGTCACCGAGGCGGTGGCGATCAGCGCGATGGACATGCTCGAGGTCGATCCGCACGGATTCGACGCAATGGACCGGCGCCTGCTCCAGACTATCATCGAGAAGTTCGACGGCGGCCCGGTCGGGATCGAAAGCCTCGCGGCGGCGGTAGGCGAGGAGCGCGGCACGATCGAGGATGTGCTGGAGCCTTACCTGATCCAGCAGGGCTTCATGATGCGCACGTCGCGCGGCCGCGTCGCGACCCGCAATGCGTACCTGCACTTCGGCCTGGCGCCGCCCGCCCGGGAGAGCATTCCCGAGCTGCCGCTGTTCGACAAGCCCTGACCTTCCCGATGCCTTCGAACGAGACCTTCGCCTGGCCGGTGCGCGTGTACTACGAGGATTCTGACGCGCAAGGGCTGGTCTACTTTGCAAACTATTTCAAATTCATGGAACGCGCCCGCACGGAGTGGCTGCGATCGCTGGGGGTGGAACAGGACGTGCTGTTGCGCGAACATCGGCGCTTCTTCGTAGTGGCGGACACGCAGGCCGAATTCCTCGTGCCGGCGCGGTTCAACGAACAATTGCTCGTCACCGTGTGTCTCACCGACCTCGCGCGCGCGAGTTTCGCCATCGAACAGAAAATATTTCGCAGCCGCCTGGACGGTGAGCTGCTGTGCCGGGGCACGGCGCGGGCCGCGTTCATCAACGCCGACACACTGAAACCCGCCCGGCTGCCCGACTCACTCCTCCAAAGGATACGAAAACCATGACCGCCGACCTGTCGTACCTGGACCTGATCATGAATGCGAGCATCGTCGTGAAGGCGGTGCTCGTCATTCTGCTCGTCGCCTCCTTCGTTTCGTGGAGCATCATCTTCACCAAGCGGCGGCTGATCAGCCGCACCAAGGACGCCTCCGACAAGTTCGAAGCCAATTTCTGGTCCGGCGGCGACCTGAACACGCTGTACCACAGCGCATCGCGAAACAAGGAAGGCAATGTCGGCATGGCGAGCCTGTTCGAAGCCGGTTTCCGCGAGTTCAATCGCGGCATCCAGCAAACCGACGTGCAGCCGGACAAGCTCGTGGACGAGTGCCGGCGCGCCATGCGAGTCGGCATGATGCGCGAGGTGGACCGGCTGGAGCAGGGCCTCGCGACGCTGGCGACGATCGGCTCGACCAGCCCCTACGTCGGCCTGTTCGGCACCGTCTGGGGCATCATGAATTCGTTTACGCAGCTCGGGAACGTGCAGGTGGCCACGCTCGCGAGCGTCGCGCCCGGCATCGCCGAGGCACTGATCGCAACGGCAATGGGCCTGTTCGCCGCCATTCCTGCCGTCATCGCCTACAACCGCTACGCGGACAAGGTGGTGCGGCTGGAAATCCGCTACGACGGCTTCATGGAGGAGTTCTCCAGCATCCTGGAACGGCATTCGCGCGCGAAGCGCAAGGGGGTGTGACATGGCGACGCCCCTGCAAAAACGCAAGCTGATGGCGGACATCAACGTCGTGCCCTACATCGACGTCATGCTGGTGCTCCTGATCATCTTCATGGTCACGGCGCCGCTCCTGACGCAGGGCGTCAAAGTCGAGCTGCCGAAGGCCGGTGCGGAAGCGATCGAGGACGCCTCGGAACATCCGCCGATCGTGCTGTCGGTGGACGCGCAGGGGAATCTTTACATCAACCAGGGCGACGACGAAGACCAGCCGGCGAGCGCGCAGAAAATCGTGCAGGTAACGCGCGTGATCCTCGAAGAGAATCCCGGCACCGCGGTGCTGGTGAAAGCCGACCGAGCCGTGCCGTACGGGAACGTGGTCGGCGCCATGGTGCTGTTGCAGCAGGCGGGCGCCGAGAACGTCGGCTTCGTGACCGACCCGCTGGATACCTACCCG
This sequence comes from Woeseiaceae bacterium, assembly GCA_036259375.1. Taxonomy (GTDB): domain Bacteria; phylum Pseudomonadota; class Gammaproteobacteria; order Steroidobacterales; family Woeseiaceae; genus IDS-8. Next base: position 290 of record DATABW010000017.1, on the reverse strand, counting down.
GTTCCGGAATGACACGGACAACTGGGTGATCCGGACGAGTGATTCGCGACGACCACAACGTAATTCCCGTGCTGCTGGCCATCCTGCTGCACGTCGGCATTTTCGCGGCCATGGTCGTCGCGTTCGACTATTCGAGGCCGCGCCAGCCGGTGACGCCGCTGGCGATCGAAGCGACCCTCATGACGGAGGCGCAGCTTCCGGCTCCGCCGCCCCCGCAGCCGGACCCGGAGGAACTCAGGCAGCAGGCGCAGGAACGCGAGCGGCAGCAGGCACTCGAAGCCGAGCAGGAG
>DATABW010000016.1:0-3140 GCA_036259375.1 Woeseiaceae bacterium | reverse complement strand
CGGTGCTCGAGCCCAGGCTCGCGATCCTCGACGAAACCGACTCCGGGCTCGACATCGACGCCCTGAAGGCCGTCGCGCAGGGCGTGGACGCTTTGCGCGACGCCGACCGGGCCATCGTCCTCGTGACGCACTACCAGCGGCTGCTGGGCTACATCGAGCCGGATTTCGTGCACGTCCTCTCGGGCGGCCGCATCGTGCGGTCCGGCGACAAGAGCCTCGCCCTGGAGCTCGAAGAGAAAGGTTATGACTGGCTGCGGGAGGCAGCGACCGCATGACCGCTGCCGCGATCGACAAGGACCTGCTGGAGCGGGCGGTCGGCCGGTTGCCGCGCGACCCGCTGACGTCCGTGCGGCGGGAGGCGCTCTCGCGCTTCCGCGAAACCGGTTTCCCGACGCCGCGCCACGAGGACTGGAAGTACACCAACCTCGCGCCCGTCGCCGACCTCAGCAACCGCTGGCTGCGCGAACCTGCCGGTCATGTGGCGCCGGCAAGCCTGAGTCCCGGCGCCCGGGAATTAGCCGAGACGCTGGCTGCCGCCATCGACGCGCACTGGCTGCTGATCGCTAACGGCGTCGTTGTCGACCATCCCTGCCGGAGCCCATCCTGCGGGCAACAGGTGACCGCCAATTCGATCGCCCGTGGGACGGGCTCCTACAGCGCGCGCGCCGACACCGATGCGATGTCGTTGTTCAATGCCGCCCTGCTGCGCGATGGGCTACACGTGCGGATCGCGCCAGGTGCGATCCTCGAACGGCCGCTCGGCGTGCTGGTATTCGACGACGGTCCAGCCGTCAGCCAACCGCGGATCGTGATCGAGGCGGGCGACAACGCGCGCGCGGAGGTCATCGAGGTGCACGCTTCCGCCGGAGAGGGCGAACAGTTCGCGAACGCGGTGACGGAAGTTTCGCTGGCGCCGGGATCGGCACTGGCATACGTCCGCCTGCAGGACAGACGCGCTGACCATTACCAGGTCGGGCGGCTCAATGTGCGCCTGGCGCGCGACGCGAGTTTCGATCATGCGGCGTTCGATCTCGGCGGCGGGTTGATCCGGAACGACATCGCCGTGGACATCGCGGAACCGGGCGCATCCGTCGCGCTGCACGGGCTCTATCTCGCGGGCGGAAAGCAGCACATCGACAACCACACGCGGGTCGATCATCGCGTCGGGCCGGCGAAGAGCACCGAGGAGTACCGGGGTATACTGGGCGACCGCGCGCGCTGCGTTTTCAACGGCAAGGCGATCGTCCACCCGGGCGCGGACGGCACTGATGCGCAGCAGGCAAACCACAACCTGCTGCTGTCGGAGCACGCCGAGATCGACACCAAGCCGGAACTCGAGATCTACGCCGATGACGTCAAGTGCAGCCACGGCGCAACGGTCGGGCAGCTCGATCCGAACGCGCTGTTTTACCTGCGCACGCGCGGCCTGAGCGAAGAGGAAGCGGCACAGGCGCTGACGCGCGCGTTCGCCGCCACCATAGTCGCACGTTCGCCGATCGCCGCGGCGCGCGAATACCTCGAACGCGCCGTCGAATCGCGTCTGCAGGCGTTAATCGGCGACAAATCGCCTGAAACGAGCACTGCAGGGGCCCGGATCGCGGGCGACCACCCGTAGGGAACACCATGAGCATCGCTACTGAAGACCTGCTGAAGCAACGCACAGCCACCGACGTCATCGCGGCTGCTCGCGCCGACTTCCCCGTCCTCGACCAGTCGGTCAACGGCCGTCCGATCGTCTATCTCGACAGTGCGGCCTCCGGTCAGCAGCCGGAAGCGGTGATCGAAGCCGTCGCCGCCTACCAGCGCCACGATCACGCGAACGTGCACCGGGGCGTACATACGCTGAGCCATCGCGCGACCGAAGCTTATGAAGGTGCCCGCGATACGCTTGTCCGCTTCATCAACGCGGGAAGTCGCCGGGAAGTGGTTTTCACCAGCGGCACGACCGGCGCCATCAACCTGGTGGCCCAGAGCTATTGCCGTCCACGCCTCACTGCCGGGGACGTCATCCTGATCACGCACCTCGAGCACCACTCGAATATCGTGCCGTGGCAGCTCGTGTGCGAGCAGACGGGCGCGGAGCTGCGCGCGTGCCCGATCGGCGCCGCAGGCGAGCTTGATGCCGCGGCGTTGGCTGCCATGATGGACGACAGGGTAAAGTTAGTCGCGGTCGCGCACGTCTCGAACGCGCTCGGCACCATCCTGCCGGTGCAGGAGATCGTTGCCGAAGCCCACCGCCACGGTATCCCCGTGCTGGTGGACGGCGCCCAGGCCGTGCCGCACATGACCGTCGACGTACGCGCGCTTGACTGCGACTTCTATGCGTTTTCGGGGCACAAGATGTTCGGCCCGACGGGTACCGGCGTGCTGTACGGAAAAGAAGCGCTGCTCGATGCGATGCCGCCCTACCAGGGCGGCGGCGACATGATTCTCGAGGTGCGCTTCGACGGCACGACCTACAACGAATTGCCGTACAAGTTCGAAGCCGGTACGCCGAATATCGCGGGCTTCGTCGGCCTCGGCGCGGCGGCCGAGTACCTGCAGTCGAAGGGCATGGACCGCATCGCGCGGCACGAACAGGAACTGCTGGCTTACATGACCGAACGTTTGGGTTCGATCGAAGGCCTGCGCCTGGTCGGCACGGCGCCGCAGAAAGCGAGCGTGCAATCCTTCCTGCTGGACCACATACATCCGCACGATCTGGGCACCATCGTCGATCACGAAGGGGTAGCCATACGCACCGGCCATCATTGCGCAATGCCCGTCATGGAATTTTTCGATATCCCGGGGACGGCGCGCGCGTCCCTTGCACTGTACAACAGCCGGGATGATATCGACCGGCTTGCCGAGGCGCTGCTCAAGGCGAAGGAGGTGTTCTCGTGAGCGCGTCGATGGGCGGAGACGAGTTGCGGGACCTGTATCGGGAGCTCATTCTCGATCATGCCAGAAGCCCCCGACATTTCGGCACGCTGGAACAGGCCACGCACAGCGCCGAGGGCGTCAACCCGCTGTGCGGCGACAAGCTGAAGATGTATTTCCGGGTCGATGAGGATGATTGCATCAGCGATGCCCGGTTCGAGGGCTCCGGCTGCGCAATCTCCGTTGCGTCGGCGTCCCTGCTGATGGAAACCGTCATCGGC
>DATABW010000015.1:0-2965 GCA_036259375.1 Woeseiaceae bacterium | reverse complement strand
GGCTCGCGGCGCTCCAGCGCCGGTCCGGCAGGCGCCGCAGCGCGAGCTCGAGCCGGCTGCAACCGCCGGTGGTACCGCCGCCGATGAGCGGCGTCCGCAGCAAGGTGCTCACCTCGCGCGACGACAGACCGCGATGCGTCCATTGCAGCCAGGCAATCGCGAGCGCCACGAGCGGATAATCCGGGAGCTTCCTCCCGTAGGAAACCTGCACCGCCGCCGCGTGCGAGCTGCCGCCCTGTTGCCAGCCCGGCGCCAGTCCCTCGCGCACGAGCCTTTCGACGCGCGCCGCGTCCTGCTCGAGCCCCGGGTAGACGATGGCGATCCGGGCAGCGGGATGGAGGGACAACTGCTGTCTCGCCCAGGCGCCTGCCGACCGCAGCTCGGCATCCGCATCCGCACACGATACGATGCGCGGCGTCGCGCGGTGCGCCGGCGCGGGCGCTGTCGAGACGCCACAGCCGCGTGCTTCCAAGGCACCGGCGATGGCTCGCGCAACCGGCGCCAGGCGATCGAAACCGGCGAACACCACGCGTGCGGGCGCATCGATCTCGCCCCGCTGCAGTCGTTCAGCAATGAGCTCCGGCAGCAGTGCGGCATCGATCCAGTCGCGTTTCTCGAGTTCACGCCGGTAAGCGCCGGCTGCAGCGGCGAAGATTCTCTCGTCGTCGTTGCTCGCGAACCGCGCCAGCTCGACCGGCGGCACCCGCCATTCGTTGATGCGATGCCAGCTCTGGCGCGCCTGCCGCACGAGCCCGTTGTGATCGAGCAGCTGCGCCTCCGCTGCGCGCGCGAGACACCGCTCCCATACGATGGCGGAGGCTTGCGGGTGCAAGCGCTGCGGCCATGCGACACCCGGGTTGCTCTCATCGGGAAAGCCGTTCAGCCAGGCTTCCCAGGAGACGATCCGCGGCGTACGCCAGGATCTCAGACCGCGCGCGAGCTGGCGTTCGTCGTATACGCGTCGCAGTTCGCGCGCCAGCCGACGACTGGCCGTGACGATGTCCGCGCCGGCGCCCACCGCATCGTCGAGCCACGCATAGGCCGCGGCCCGTGCCTCTCTCCCCCCGCCTGGCACCGTCAGATGGCTCCGTCCTCGCGCAGCGCATCGACTTCGCCAGGGGCGTAGCCGAGCTCCGCGAGCACCTCGTCCGTGTGCTGCCCGAGCATCGGCGGCGCGATATCGTAGCGTGCCGGCGTCGTCGCGAAGCGCACCGGATTCGCGATGGTCGGAACGTCGCCCGCCGCGGGGTGTCTCATCCGCCGGACGAGCTGTCGGTCCTCCGCATGCCGGTTCGAGAGGACTGCGGCGATGTCGTTGATCGGCCCGGCGGGGATGCGCTGCTCGAACAACAGCTCGGCCCATTCCGACGTCGTCCGCTCCACGAAACGTTCGGCCAGCATCCCGATCAGCTCCCGGCGATTCTCGACCCGCGCGGCATTCGTCGCAAAACGCGGCGAGTCCGCGAGCTCGGGGCAGCCGAGGCAACCGACGAGAGCGCGGAACTGACGCTCGTTCCCGGTGGCGACCATGAGGTGACCGTCCCTCGTGGCGAACGTCTGGTAAGGCACGATGTTCGGATGGGCGTTACCGAGCCGTCGCGGCGCTTCGCCGCTCGCGAGGTAGTTCATCCCCTGGTTCGCGAGCCACGCCACCTGCGTGTCGTACAGCGGGACGTCGATGTGCTGCCCGCGCCCGGTCCGCTGCCGCGCCTGCAATGCCGCAAGTATCGCGGTAACGGCGTACATACCTGCCATGATATCGGCGATGGCGACGCCGACCTTCTGCGGCTCGCCGCCTTCCTCTTCCGGGCGTCCGGTGATGCTCATCAAGCCAGCCGTCGCCTGGATCATCGCATCGTAGCCCGGGTCTCCCGCTTTATCGCCCGTCTGGCCGTACGCCGAGATGGAGCAGTAAACGAGCGCCGGATTCAGCTCGGCCAGGCTTCGCGCATCCAGGCGGTAGCGGGAGAGCGACCCGGCCCTGAAGTTTTCGATCAGCACGTCGCTCGCCGCCGCGAGCTCGCGTACCACCCGCTGTCCCGACTCTTTCGCGAGATCGACGGTAACCGATCGCTTGTTGCGATTCGCACAATGAAAGTAGGCGGCATCTTCGCCGATCCAGGGCGGCCCCCAACGACGCGTGTCGTCGCCGCTCCCGGGCCGCTCGATCTTGATCACGTCGGCGCCGTAATCAGCGAGAAGCTGTGCCGCCCATGGACCGGCGAGGATCCGGCTGAGATCGACGACCCTGATCCCCTCTAGCGGCGCGCCCAAGCTGTGCTTCCTTCTACTGCTGTCTCACCAGCATTGTTCATGAACGGCGGGCAAATAAAAACCCGGCCAACCGTGAGGCTGGCCGGGTGGGTCCGCACGGAGATTGCGGATTGCGCGGCTGGATCGGAAACCGGTTACCCGGTAGAGCCGACTCAGCCTAGCTCTTCGACTTCGGCGCCTTTCACGTCCTTCGGCGCCGGAGCCTGTTGGCCGGCAGGATCTTTTTTTCCGTACCGGACCAGTAACTGTTCTTCCTGTTCCTCGGTCACGCGGGTGATCGACTGGATTCCGATCTCCTCGCGCTGCATCGAACCGACGACGATCGCGTCTCCGCCAAACGGGCAAAGCTGGTCGTCGCGCGACGAAAAGCCCATCTGGAACGAGGATCGGAGTTCGAACGACGGTCGAAACAACGTGACGTAATAAGCCCGGTCGCCGGGCCCGTAGATCAGCAGGTTGCGATCGTCGAGCTCCCTATAGTCTCGGATAGTCCGGATCAGGATGCAATCGCTGCCGCTGTAGTCCACGTCGCCCCGGGCTACTGCTTCTCGTTCGTCGGTCGTCGAGCATCCTACTGTGATACTCAAGAAAAGGATCGCAAGTAGCGGTTTTCGCATAAGTTGTAAAATGTTCATTCGCCTCCTCCGGGCGGTTTCGCCAGGCCGGAAACGGCCGCTGCCCGGAGAAATTT
>DATABW010000014.1:0-5673 GCA_036259375.1 Woeseiaceae bacterium | reverse complement strand
ACCGCGCGCAGGAGCGCCACCAGCAAAAGGATGAGCGCCAGGGCGGCAGCAAGCGCCAGCGCCCAGTTACTCCACAACAGCTCCATGCCCATGGCCGCGCGCGGATGGGTCGGCGGGACCGACGCCCCCGCTACCCCGGCCAGTCGAGATCGAAAGGAAAAGGCCGTTCTTCGGTGTTGTAGGTGAGGTAGAGCAGGAGCTGGTACGTGTAGGTGGCGAGGGACTTGCCGAATACCGTCATGCGTTCGTTCGTCTCGCCGGTGAACAGTACCCATAGAAACTGGAGCAGGACGACCGCGCCGACCACGATCCGGGAAATCCCATAAAGGAAAGCCAGCACGATCATGAACAACAAACGCAGCCAGGTGGAGCGCGATTTCAGGTTGGTTTCGATATCGCCGCGCTCCGTAGCGGCATCCGTATCCTGGTACGGATCGTCCCCCGTATCGGCATGGCCGCGCGGCTGTTCCTCGTTCACCATGATCGTTCACCCCGGTTGATATCCCCGACCGGAATGATACCCGCCTTGCCGGAAAAATCAGACGGTCAGGCAGCGAAGTAGTGGTGGTAGACGGCGAATACGATCACGACGAGCAGCAGCGCCTTCAGCAGCGACGTGACGTTCGTCTCCTCCTCGACGAAACCGGGAACGGCGGCACTCGGAGGCCCGTGGCGGCGCGCCGCCTTGTCGACCAGCACCTTCGCGTTGGCGAGACCGAGGCCGGTGGACTCCCGCAGCAGCTTTATCGCTTCTATTTTGCGTCCGCTTTCGATCGCCCGGATGACCTCGGGAGGCAGGTCGTCCTCGGTGATGATAATTTCTGTTTTCATGCGAGTCCGGTGTTCTGGCCGTCAGCGAAGCTTAGCGGTTCCGGCCTCGACCAGGCCCTGAGCCAGGTCTCAGTTTTTTTGATCGAGCCGGGAAGCATGTATAGTGCGCGCAGACAAAAATACCCGGAGGGGAGCATGAAAAAAACGACGCTGACCGTTATGGCCTGCGCGGTGTTATTCGGCTGTAACGGAACGGATGAGAAGGAAGAAGAGGCGCCGGCGCCATTCGCAAGCCGCTATGCGCCCTTGCCGTCCGGTCCTACCCTGCTCCAGGACGCGACGATTCTCACCGGGACCGGCGCACGAATCGATGAAGCGGACGTGCTGATCCGCGAAGGGCAGATCGCGGCGGTCGGCGAGGACGTCGACGCCGGCGATTCACAGGTCTTCGACGCGAGCGGGATGTGGATCACACCGGGCATCATCGACGTCCACTCGCATCTGGGAGTCTACCCTTCCCCCTCCGTTCTCGCGCATGCCGATGGCAACGAGATCTCATCGCCGAACACGGCAGAGGTCTGGGCCGAACACAGCGTCTGGCCGCAGGATCCCGGTTTCGTTACCGCGCTGGCCGGCGGCATCACGTCGCTGCAGATCCTGCCCGGTTCCGCCAACCTGTTCGGCGGCCGCAGCGTGACCCTGAAGAACGTTCCGGGACGGACCGTACAGAGCATGAAGTTTCCGGGTGCGCCTTATGGATTGAAAATGGCCTGCGGCGAGAATCCGAAACGCGTGTACGGCGAGCGCGCGCAGGCGCCGTCGACGCGAATGGGTAACGTCGCCGGCTACCGCAAAGCGTGGATCGCGGCCGCGGACTACCTGGAAAAGATGGAATCGGGAGAGAACGGCGAAGGCGAGAAACCGCTACGCGACCTGCAGCTCGAAACGTTGGCGGGCGTGCTGAAGGGCGAAATTCTCGTGCACAACCACTGCTACCGCGCGGACGAGATGGCGGTCATGATCGACATCGCGCGGGAGTTCGACTACGAGATCACGGCATTTCACCACGCGGTGGAGGCATACAAGGTACCGGACCTGCTGGCCGCCAACGACATCTGCGCCGCCGTCTGGGCCGACTGGTGGGGATTCAAGATGGAGGCTTTTGACGGCGTCCGCGAAAATGCCGCTCTCGTGCACGACGCCGGCGCTTGCGCGATCGTTCATTCGGACGACGACTACGGCATACAACGCCTGAACCAGGAAGCCGCGAAGGTCGTCGGCGCCGCTGCCCGCGCCGGTATCGACATACCCCCGGAACAGGCGATCCGCTGGATCACGAGCAATCCCGCAAAAGCGCTCGGCATTGCCGAAGACGTCGGCACCCTCGAGGCGGGCAAGATGGCAGACATCGCGGTGTGGGACGGCAATCCCTTCAGCGTGTACAGCCAGGTTATCCGCGTCTACATCGACGGTGCACTGGTGTTCGAGCGCGGCAACCCGGAGGTCAATCCCATGACGGATTTCACCCTTGGCACGACGGCCATGACGGGAGGTGCGGAATGAAACGGCGAATGGCGCTGGCGGCTCTCCTGGTTGCCCTGTCCATCACCGGCGTCCACGCGGAAGTCACGGCGATCACCGGCGCCCGGGTACACACCGTCGGCCCGGCGGGAACGATCGAGAACGGGACCGTCGTGTTCGAGGACGGGCGGATCGTTGCCGTCGGCGCAGGCGTGCAGGTGCCCCAGGGCGCGCGGCGCATCGACGGCAGCGGCAAGATCATCACGCCCGGGTTCTTCACTCCCATGGGGCAGATCGGTCTCGTCGAGGTGAGCGCGGTTGAAGGTACGGTCGATTACGTGCAACGCGGCGATCGCTTTTCCGCGAGCTTCGACGTGGCAAGCGCCTATAACCCACGTTCGACGCTGGTGCCGACGAACCGTATCGAGGGCATTACGCAGGCGCTGATCGCGCCGGAGCCCGACGGGGCAGACGAGCTCGGCAACGAGAGCAAGGTATTTTCCGGCCTTGCTTCGGTGGTGAACCTCGGCGACGGCGGCGATTTCCTGATCCAGCGCGGCGTCGCCGTCGTGGTGAATCTCGGCGAGACCGGCAGCGAAGTGGCGGCAGGCTCGCGCGCCGCCGCGTTCATGGTGCTGCGAACGGCTCTTGACGACGCCAGGGACTATGCCCGGAACATTCCGGCATTCGAGCAGGGCAACAGCCGCGACTATTCGCTGAGCCAGGCGGATCTCGAGACGCTACGCCCGGTGCTCGGCGGCACGCGCTCCCTGCTCGTCCGGGTGAACCGCGCGAACGACATTCTCGCCGTGGCCAGGCTGGCGAGTGACTACGACATCCGCCTGATCGTGCTCGGCGGTGCCGAAGCCTGGATGGTCGCGGACGAGCTGGCGCAGGCGCAGGTCGCCGTCGTGCTCGACGCGCTCGGCAACCTGCCGCGCGACTTCGATCACCTGAACTCCAGGCTCGATGCCGCATCCATTCTGTCCGACGCCGGCGTGCGCTTCGCCATAGGCGCCCACGGCGCCGCGCAAAACCATAATGCCCGCAACATCGCGCAGTCCGCCGGCATTGCCGTGGCGAACGGACTCGCCTGGGAAGACGCCCTCGCCGCGATCACCCTGGCGCCGGCGCTCATCTACGGCGTAGAAGACCGTGTAGGAAGCCTGGAGCCCGGCAAGCGCGCAGACCTGGTGGTCTGGCAGGAGGATCCGCTGGAGCTAACGAGCTATCCCGAGCAGGTCTACATCGGCGGCGAAGCCATCGAGATGGAAAGCCGCCAGACGCTCCTGCGCGACCGCTACCTCCAGCGAGAGGGGCAAAAACCTCCGGCCTTCCACTGAACGAGCGCTGCAGGAGCCCGCGGGATGCCGGCGGGGACTGAGCCTGGAGCGGGTGAAGGGAATCGAACCCTCATTCTTAGCTTGGGAAGCTAATGTTCTACCATTGAACTACACCCGCCGGCGCGCTGGTATTCTAGCAGCGAACTCATTCGGAGCCAGGACAAAATGACAGACCGCCGCGACTTCATCCGGCAGAGCGCCCTCGCCGGTCTCGCACTCGCGCTGCCGCGGGTGGCGCTATCGCAAACGCTGCCGATGGCAAAGCGCCCGATACCGTCGAGCGGCGAAAAGATCCCGGTGATCGGCCTCGGCACCTCGCACGAATTCGACCAGCTGCCCGCCGACGGCGGAGAGCAACTGAAAGCCGTGCTGCGCGTCCTCGTGGACCAGGGCGGCACGCTGGTCGACACGGCGCCGGCCTACGGCCAGTCCGAACGCATCCTCGGCCGGTTCATGGCCGACATGGACCTGACGGACACGCTGTTCGTCTCGACCAAGGTAAGCTCGCGCGGCGCCGAGCAGGGCCTCGAGTCCATGGAGCGGTCACAGGAACTGCTCGGCAAGACGCCCCTCGACCTCATGATGGTCCACAGCCTGGTCGACGCCCAGACGCAACTCGGCAACCTGCGCCGCTGGAAGGACGAAGGCCGCGTGCGCTACATCGGCATCACGACCTCGCGGCGGAGCGGCCACGAGGAAATGGAATCGCTCATCCGGTCGGAGGACCTCGACTTCATCCAGGTGAATTATTCCCCGATGGAAACGCAAGCGGCCGAAAGGGTCATCCCCGCCGCGGCCGATCGAGGCGTGGCGGTAATGATCAACCGCGCCTTCGGTAACGGCTCTTATTTCGGGCGCGTCGGCCGGCACCCGCTGCCGAAGTGGGCAGCAGAATTCGGCTGCGAAAGCTGGGCGCAGTTCTCGCTGAAGTACATCCTGGGGCACCCCGACGTCACCTGCGTGCTCGCGGCGACCAGCAATCCGAATCACATGCTGGACAATGCGCAGGCGGGCTCCGGACTCCTGCCGGATGCCGCGGCGCGCAAGCGCATCGTGGAATTCCTGCGGGAGCTCTGAAGAACTCAGAGCGCTTCCGCAACCTGCAGCGCGTCCAAGGCCTGTTCCAGGTCCGCGATGAGATCGTCGGGAGTTTCGAGCCCGACGGAAAGGCGCAGCAGGTCCTCGGGTATGGGGCTCGCCGGGCCTTCGATCGTGTGGCGGTGCTCAATGAGGCTCTCGACACCGCCGAGCGACGTCGCGCGAATGAACACGCGGCAGGCATTCGCGACCGAGAGCGCCCCTGGCGCCCCGCCCTTTACGCGCAGCGACAGCATGCCGCCGAAGCCGCCGCGCATCTGGCGCACGGCAATCGCGTGGCCGGGGTGCGTGTCGAGACCGGGGTAAAGCACGCGCTCGAGCTGCGGGTGCCTCTCGAAGTGTCGCGCGATCCGTAACGCTGTTTCACTGGCCCTGGCGACCCGCACGAACAAGGTTCGCATGCCGCGCTGCAGCAACCAGGCCTCGAAGGATCCGGGAATCGCGCCGCCTTCGGCGCGAACCTCGCGAATGCGGTCCCACCAGTCGTCCTCCCGTGCCGTCACCAGGGCGCCTGCGACGACGTCGCCGTGTCCGTTAAGGTATTTCGTGGCGGAATGCATCACGATGTCGGCGCCGAGTTCGAGAGGCCGCGTCAGGACCGGTGTCGGGACGGTCGAATCGACGGCAAGGCGCGCGCCACAGCTTCGGGCGATCTCTGCCGCACGCGCGATGTCGACGATATCCCACGTCGGATTGCACGGTGTCTCGACCCACAGCAGTGCGGTGCGGCCCTTCTGCACCAGGGCCGGTAGCGCATCCGCATCGGAGGGATCGAAAAAATCGACCGACAGTCCCCATTGGTTTGCAAAGCGGAGCAGCCAGTTGCGCAGCCCCCAGTACATGACCTTAGGGGCGACAATGCGATCGCCGGGGCTCAGTGTCTGCATCAGCGCCATAGCCGCGGCCATTCCGGAGGGGAACAGGAGCGCAGCGGCGCCGC
>DATABW010000013.1:0-7521 GCA_036259375.1 Woeseiaceae bacterium | reverse complement strand
GCGTCAGACCGGATCGAGTATCTGTCGGCTGATCGCGAGGAGCACTTCACGGTCGCACAGGCCAACGCCCAGCTAGAGGCCGACGGCACCTTCGCTGAAGAGCGCGTCGAATCGCGGCGCGGCAAGGGCGAGTTCCCGATCCTGCCGCCCGCGCAGGTCGACTACATGGATGTCTCGCCGAAGCAGGTCGTCTCGGTCGGGACGGCTCTGATCCCGTTCCTGGAGCACGACGACGCCAACCGGGCGCTGATGGGCGCCAACATGCAGAAGCAGGCGGTGCCGCTGCTGCGGCCGCGGTCAAGGAGTTCTTCGGGTCGAGCCAGCTCTCCCAGTTCATGGACCAGAACAACCCGCTGTCCGAGGTGACGCACAAGCGGCGCGTTTCGGCGCTCGGGCCGGGCGGCCTGACGCGCGAGCGAGCAGGCTTCGAGGTGCGCGACGTGCACCCGACCCATTACGGCCGCGTATGCCCGATCGAAACCCCGGAAGGGCCGAACATCGGACTCATCAACTCGCTCGCGGTGTACGCGCGGACGAACGAGTACGGGTTCCTCGAAACGCCCTACCGCAAGGTGAAGGACGGCAAGGCGACGACGGAGATCCAGTACCTCTCGGCCATCGAGGAGAGCCAGTACGTCATCGCCCAGGCGAACTCGGAGCTGGACAAGTCCGGCCGCTTCGTCGAAGACCTGGTGTCGGTGCGGCACAAGAACGAGTTCTCGCTGGCGGACCCGTCCACGATCGAATTCATGGACGTCAGCCCGAGGCAGATCGTGTCCGTGGCGGCGTCGCTGATCCCGTTCCTGGAGCACGACGACGCCAACCGCGCCCTCATGGGTTCCAACATGCAGCGGCAGGCGGTGCCGACGCTGCGCTCGGAGGCGCCGCTGGTCGGCACCGGCATGGAACGCGCGGTCGCGGTCGACTCCGGCGTGACGGTGGTCGCCCGGCGCGGCGGCACGGTTGACTCCGTGGACGCCTCGCGTATCGTGGTCCGTGTCAATGACGACGAGACCGATGCGGATGAATCGGGCGTCGACATCTACAACCTGACCAAGTACACGCGTTCGAACCAGAACACTTGTATCAACCAGCGTCCGCTGGTCCGGGCAGGTGACGTCATTGCCCGCGGCGACGTGCTCGCCGACGGTCCCTCGACCAACATGGGCGAGCTGGCGCTCGGCCAGAACCTGCTGGTCGCCTTCATGCCGTGGAACGGCTACAACTTCGAGGACTCGATCCTGATTTCGGAGCGGGTCGTCAAGGAAGACCGCTTCACGACGATACACATCGAAGAGCTGTCCTGCGTCGCGCGAGATACCAAGCTCGGCCCCGAGGACATTACCTCGGACATTCCGAACGTGGGTGATGCGGCACTGGCCAAGCTCGACGAATCGGGTATCGCGTTCATCGGCGCGGAAGTGAATGCCGGCGACATTCTCGTCGGAAAGGTAACACCCAAGGGCGAGACTCAGCTCACGCCGGAGGAAAAACTGCTGCGCGCAATTTTCGGCGAGAAAGCGTCCGACGTGAAGGACACGAGCTTGCGCGTGCCGCCCGGCATGGACGGCACCGTCATCGACGTGCGCGTGTTCACGCGCGACGGCGTCGAGAAGGACGCGCGCGCGTTGTCGATCGAGAAATCCGAGCTCGAGAGCGTCCGCAAGGACCTCGACGATACCCTGCGTATCCTGGAGGACGACATCTACTCGCGCATCGAGCGCATGCTCGTCGGCAAGGTAGCCGAGGGCGGGCCGAACAAGCTCAAGGCCGGCAGCAAGGTGACCAAAGCGTATCTCGACGAGATTCCGCGCGAGCAGTGGTTCGAAGTGCGCCTCAAGAACGACGAGGCGACCGACCAGCTCGAGCGCTCGGCCGAGCGCCTGAAGTCGCAGCGCGCGGAGTTCGATCGCCGCTTCGAGGAGAAGAAGGCCAAGATCACGGCCGGCGACGACCTGGCGCCGGGCGTGCTGAAGATGGTCAAGGTGTACCTGGCGGTCAAGCGGCGCGTGCAGCCGGGCGACAAGATGGCCGGGCGCCACGGCAACAAGGGCGTCATCTCGACGATCGTGCCGGTGGAAGACATGCCGTACCTCGCTGACGGCACGCCGGTCGACATCGTGCTGAATCCGCTGGGCGTCCCCTCGCGCATGAACGTCGGCCAGGTGCTGGAGACGCACCTCGGCTGGGCGGCGAAGGGGCTGGGCAGGAAGATCGACGGGATGCTGAGGGCCCAGGAATCGACGGCGAAAATTCGCCAGTTCCTGGAAACGATCTACAACAAGACCGGCGGCAGGACGGAAGACATCAAGTCGCTCACGGATGCCGAGGTCCTGGAACTGGCCGGTAACCTGGTCAACGGCGTGCCGACGGCAACGCCGGTGTTCGACGGCGCCAACGAAGCGGAGATCAAGACGCTGCTGCAGCTGGCCGACCTGGGCGACACCGGGCAGTCACGGCTGTCCGACGGCCGGACCGGCGAACCCTTCGATCGCGACGTCACCGTGGGCTACATGTACATGCTCAAGCTCAACCATCTGGTGGACGACAAGATGCACGCGCGTTCCACCGGGCCGTACTCGCTGGTCACCCAGCAGCCGCTGGGCGGCAAGGCGCAGTTCGGCGGCCAGCGCTTCGGCGAGATGGAGGTGTGGGCGCTCGAAGCCTACGGTGCCTCCTACACGCTGCAGGAGATGCTGACCGTCAAGTCCGACGACGTGCAAGGCCGCACCAAGATGTACAAGAACATCGTGGACGGCGAGCACGAAATGGACGCCGGCATGCCCGAGTCCTTCAACGTACTCGTGAAGGAAATCAGGTCGCTGGGAATCAACATTGAACTGGAAACAGACTGATGAAAGATCTTCTGAAACTATTCAAGTACCAGAATCCCGTTGACGACTTCGATGCGATCCGCATCGGGCTCGCTTCGCCGGACATGATCCGTTCGTGGTCCTTCGGCGAGGTCAAGAAGCCGGAGACGATCAACTACCGGACGTTCAAGCCGGAACGCGACGGGCTGTTCTGCGCCAAGATCTTCGGCCCGATCAAGGACTACGAATGCCTGTGCGGCAAGTACAAGCGGCTGAAGCACCGCGGCGTCGTCTGCGAGAAATGCGGCGTCGAGGTGACCCAGACGAAGGTGCGCCGCGAGCGCATGGCGCACATCGAGCTGGCGAGCCCGGTCGCGCACATCTGGTTCCTGAAATCGCTGCCGTCGCGCATCGGCCTCATGCTGGACATGACGCTGCGCGAAATCGAGCGGGTGCTCTATTTCGAGGCTTTCGTCGTCGTCGAGCCGGGCATGACGCCCCTCGAGCGAGGACAGCTCCTGACGGACGAGATGTACCTGGAGGCGATCGAGCAGTACGGCGACGAGTTCGACGCCCGCATGGGCGCCGAAGCCGTGCGCGAGATGCTCTCCACGATCGACCTTCAGCGTGAAGTGCTGCAGGTGCGTGAGGAAATCAACGGTACGCGCTCGGAAACCAAGATCAAGCGGCTGTCCAAGCGGCTGAAGCTGCTGGAGTCCTTCGTGGAGTCCGGGAACAAGCCGGAGTGGATGGTGCTGACCGTGCTGCCGGTGCTGCCGCCCGACCTGCGCCCGCTGGTGCCGCTGGACGGCGGCCGCTTCGCGACGTCCGACCTGAACGATCTCTACCGCCGGGTCATCAACCGCAACAACCGCCTGCGGCGCCTGCTGGAGCTCAACGCGCCGGACATCATCGTGCGCAACGAAAAGCGCATGCTGCAGGAATCGGTCGATGCCCTGCTGGACAACGGCCGCCGCGGCCGGGCCATTACCGGCACCAACAAGCGGCCGCTGAAGTCGCTGGCCGACATGATCAAGGGCAAGCAGGGCCGGTTCCGCCAGAACCTGCTCGGCAAGCGGGTCGACTATTCCGGCCGATCCGTCATCGTGGTCGGCCCGACACTGAAGCTGCACCAGTGCGGCCTGCCGAAGAAAATGGCGCTGGAACTGTTCAAGCCGTTCATCTTCTCCAAGCTGCAGTTGCGCGGCGAAGCGACGACCATCAAGGCCGCGAAGCGGCTGGTAGAACGCGAGGGCGCGGAAGTCTGGGATATCCTCGAGGAAGTCATCCGCGAGCACCCGGTGATGCTGAACCGGGCCCCGACGCTGCACCGCCTCGGCATCCAGGCGTTCGAGCCGGTACTGATCGAAGGCAAGGCCATCCAGCTCCACCCGCTGGTCTGCACCGCGTTCAATGCTGACTTCGACGGCGACCAGATGGCGGTCCACGTACCGCTGTCGATCGAGGCGCAGCTCGAAGCGCGCGCCCTCATGATGGCATCGAACAACATCCTGTCGCCGGCGAACGGCGAGCCGATCATCGTGCCGTCGCAGGACGTCGTTCTGGGTCTCTATTACATGACGCGCCAGAAGGTCTCCGGCCGGGGCGAGGGCATGGTGTTCTCGAACGTCAACGAGGCTCGCCGGGCCTACGAAAACGGGGTCGCCGAGCTGCAGGCCCGGGTCAGGGTGCGCGTGCCGATGCACGATCCCGATGCCGACGGCGAAAAAGCGGCCGTTACCCGCCTGGTGGAAACCACCGTGGGCCGGGCGCTGCTGTCGAACCTGCTGCCGGAAGGACTCTCCTTCGATCTCGTGAACCGGGACATGACGAAGAAGGCGATCTCCAGCGTCATCAACGCCTGTTACCGGAATCTCGGGCTGAAGAAGACCGTCGTCTTCGCCGACCAGCTCATGTACACGGGCTTTCGGTTCGCCACCATCGCCGGCATCTCGATCGGGGTCAACGACATGGTCGTGCCGGACGAGAAGGCTTCGATCCTGTCGATCGCGGAATCCGAAGTGAAGGAGATCCAGGACCAGTACGCGTCCGGTCTCGTCACCGAGGGCGAGCGTTACAACAAGGTCGTGGACATCTGGTCGCGCACCAACGACCAGGTCGCCAAGGCGATGATGGACAAGCTCGGTTCGGAATCCGTGATCGACTCGACCGGCAAGAAGGTCGACCAGGAGTCATTCAACTCGATTTACATGATGGCGGATTCCGGCGCCCGCGGCTCCGCCGCGCAGATCCGGCAGCTTGCCGGCATGCGCGGCCTCATGGCCAAGCCGGCCGGTTCAATCATCGAGACGCCCATCACCGCCAACTTCCGTGAAGGGCTGGACGTGCTGCAGTACTTCATCTCCACCCACGGCGCCCGCAAGGGTCTCGCGGACACGGCGCTGAAAACCGCGAACTCGGGTTACCTGACGCGCCGTCTCGTGGACGTCGCCCAGGACCTGGTTGTGACGGAGGTGGATTGCGGCACGCGCAACGGCGTCAGCATGGCGCCGCTGGTCGAAGGCGGCGACGTCGTCGAGCCTCTGCGCGAGCGCGTGCTCGGCCGTGTATTGGCCGAGCCGGTGCTGATTCCCGGCACGGACAAGGTCGCTTTCGACGCCGGCGCGATGCTGGACGAGGCGAGCGTGGCCCGCCTGGAGGAGCTGTCGATCGACAACGTGCTGGTTCGCTCGCCGATTACCTGCGAAGTCCGCTATGGCGTGTGCTCCCAGTGCTACGGCCGCGACCTCGCGCGCGGACACCGCATCAACATCGGCGAGGCCGTCGGCGTCATCGCGGCGCAGTCGATCGGCGAGCCCGGCACGCAGCTCACGATGCGCACCTTCCATATCGGTGGCGCGGCATCGCGTTCCGCCGCGGTCAGCAACATCGAGATCAAGAACAAGGGTGTTGCGAAGCTGAACAACATCAAGACGGTGAAGCACCAGTCGGGCTACCTGGTGGCGGTATCGCGCTCCGGCGAGATTTCCATCATCAACGAGCACGGCCGGGAGCGCGAGCGCTACAAGGTGCCTTACGGCGCGACGATCACGGTCGAGGACAACGAGGCGGTGCAGCAGGGCCAGGTCGTCGCGACCTGGGATCCGCACACCCACCCGGTCGTCACCGAAGTAACGGGTTACCTGCACTTCGAGGACTTCGTCGACGGCGTGACCGTCACGGAGCAGATCGACGAGTTCACCGGCCTGACGAGCGTGGTCGTGCTCGATCCGAAGCAGCGCGGCACTTCCGGGCGGGATCTTCGCCCGATGCTCAAGCTGGTGGACGACGACGGCAAGGAGGTCTGCTTCGCCAACACCGACATACCGGCGGTGTACGCGTTGCCGGCAGGGGCGATCGTCAGCATGAGCGACGGTGCGAAGGTCTCCGTGGCTGACGTCATTGCCCGCATCCCGCAGGAGTCGTCGAAGACCCGCGATATCACCGGCGGCCTGCCGCGCGTGGCGGACCTGTTCGAGGCGCGCAAACCGAAGGATCCCGCGATCATGGCGGAGTACACCGGTACCGTCAGCTTCGGCAAGGAAACCAAGGGCAAGCGCCGGCTGGTCATCACGGACGATGCCGGCGACAGCCATGAGGAGCTCATTCCGAAGTGGCGTCACCTGAACGTGTTCGAGGGCGAGCAGGTCGTGAGCGGCGAGGTTATCGCCGACGGCGAACCGAACCCGCACGACATCCTGCGACTGCAGGGCGTTGAGCCGCTGTCCGATTACCTCGTGCGCGAGATCCAGGACGTGTACCGCCTGCAGGGCGTGAAGATCAACGACAAGCACATCGAGGTGATCATTCGCCAGATGCTGCGGAAGGTGGTCATCACGGATCCCGGCGACAGCACCTATCTGCGCGGCGAGCAGATCGACAAGGCGCGGTCGCTGGAGGTCTGCGAACAGCTCGAGCACCAGGGCAAGGAGCCGCTGAAGATCGAGCCCATCCTGCTCGGTATTACCAAGGCTTCGCTGGCGACGGAATCCTTCATTTCGGCGGCATCGTTCCAGGAAACCACCCGCGTCCTCACCGAGGCCGCGGTACGGGGCCTCAAGGACGACCTGCGTGGGCTGAAGGAGAACGTCATCGTCGGCCGCCTGATCCCCGCCGGTACCGGCTTCGCGCACCATGCGGAGCGCCGCCGCACCCGCGAACAGGATCTGGCGGACCAGCTCAAGGAGCTGGAAGAGGACACCGAGTCCACCGCGTTCGAAGCCGAGGCCGAAGCCTTCGGCGAGGAGCAGGCCCCGGCCTCCGAGCCCGAGACCGGGGAACGGCAGGAGCACGAGGAGACCGAAAGCTCGACCAACTGACGGACGGTGCCGGACTTGCATTTTTGACCTTTTCGCCGGATG
Organism: Woeseiaceae bacterium; assembly: GCA_036259375.1. GTDB lineage: Bacteria > Pseudomonadota > Gammaproteobacteria > Steroidobacterales > Woeseiaceae > IDS-8. Next base: position 347 of record DATABW010000013.1, on the reverse strand, counting down.
GAACGAGGCCGGTCGGCCCGATGGCGAAAGGGTCAATAAGGCAAGTCCGGCACCTTAAAGCTGCCTTGACACCCTGAGGCGGGCATCAATACAATGCCCGCCCTTGCCCCACGGCCCGCCCACAAACCGGGCCGTAAAACGATCGACGGATGACCGGCGCAACGTCTTGTTGTTCAAAGGCTTAGTCGTCACCTCGTCACACCCGCGGGCTGAATCGGACAGGTTCGGCTGGTGGGTGCGCGCGTGCGATTCTGCGCGCGATTTTTTTTGACCGGCAAATTTATTGGATTACCAGAGAGCTGTAGGGCCCATGGCCACGACGAATCAACTTGTACGCAAAGCGCGTT
>DATABW010000012.1:0-3951 GCA_036259375.1 Woeseiaceae bacterium | reverse complement strand
CCGCCGATGCCGAGCCCGGCAACGAGTGCCGTGATGTCGATGCCGAGGTTGTCCAGCGCAAGCAGGAGCACGAAGCTCCACACCGCTGCCCGCAACACGAACCCGAGCACGTCCATTGCCGCGACCGCTTCGGGATCGATCGTGAGCTGTTTCTCGCGCCGCAGGCGCATGCCGACGGTGAACGCGGCCGTGGCCCACAAGCCCATCTGCAGCAGGAGCCCGATGGTAGCGGCTTTGGTGAGCGCCGAATCGGCGGCGGGCGGCAGGTCCAGGAATCGCGAGCCGATGAAGACGGCCATGACGAACAGGAACCAGCCCTTCGTCCGCCCGGCCGTGTGCGCTGCGATCTTCAGGGGCGTAAGCTCGCGCCGCTCGGCGAGTACCTGCAGATGTTTCCCGATCATGCGCCGCGCGACGCCCAGCAGGAACCAGGCGACGACGAACGTGACCAGCGCCGTACTCCAGGCGAGGAGGGTGTTATCGAAGACTTCGTACTGTAGCCAGTCGAGCAGGTCCATGGCGCAATGGTCGCACGAGGCGCATCAGAAATGAACGATGGCCGCAAGCACGCGACGATCGGATTCCGGCGACTCGCGCACGGGATTCTCTTACAATCGAACCAAAGCCGAATGAAACTGCCCACTGCATCGCTCCTGTTCCTCCGATGATGTTGCGCATATTGGCGGGCGTGCTGCTCGCCCTCGTCCTGCTCGCCGGGGTTCTTCTCGTCAACACGCTGCGCGTCTCGAGTGCCGCCGCCGGTGCTGCCGGAGCCGTCGAAAGCCCTGCCCTTGAGGAGGCGGCGCTGCGCCGGCTAAGCGCCGCCATATCGCACCGCACCGTTTCCTCCGGCGATTCCGCGGGAGCTCCGGCGCCTTTCTCAGCGTTCCACGCGTTCCTGCAGGACGCCTTCCCGCGCGTGCACGCGGAATTGACCCACAGGCGCATCGGCGGGCTCAGCTTGCTCTACGAATGGCCGGGCACGGACACGGCAGCGAAGCCGGTACTCTTTCTCGCGCACCAGGACGTCGTCCCCGCGGCCGATCCCGGGGCGTGGACGCATCCGCCGTTCTCGGGAGCGATCGAGGCGGGTTACGTGTGGGGACGCGGCGCCATGGACGACAAGTCCAGTCTCATGGGCTGGCTCGAGGCGGTGGAGCAGCTTCTCGCCTCCGGGTTCCGCCCGGCGCGAACCGTGTACCTCGCGTTCGGCCACGACGAGGAAACCGGGGGCGAGGCGGGCGCCCGCGAGATCGCCCGCTATCTCGCGTCGCGCGGGGTGCAGCTCGAGTTCGTGCTGGACGAGGGCGGGTTCGTCGGGAGGGGCCTGATGCCCGGTCTGGCAGCGCCCGTCGCCCTGGTCGGCATCGCGGAGAAGGGTTATCTCACCGTCGAATTGACGGCGACGGAGGAGGGCGGGCATTCCTCGCGGCCGCCCGAGCGAACCGCTATCGGCATGGTCAGCAGGGCCGTGGCCAGGCTGGAAGAGAACCCGTTTCCCGGCCGGCTCGACGGTGCGACGGAGGCGATGTTCGACCGCCTCGCGCCTCACTTGCCGTTCGGGCAACGGCTCGTCGTCGCAAACCGCTGGTTGCTGGAGCCCGTCCTCGTTGCGGCGCTGGAAAGCCGAACGAATACGGCGCCGCTCGTGAGAACGACCACGGCCGCCACGGTCTTCTCGGCCGGGGAAAAGGACAACGTACTCGCGCGTCACGCGACTGCCATGATGAACCTGCGCATCCTGCCCGGTGAAACCGTGGACGCGACGCTGGAGCGCATCGAACTGGTCATCGACGATCCGCGCGTGCAGGTGCGCACGACGACAGCCGTCGAGCCGTCGCCCACTTCCAGCACGACGTCGCCGGCCTGGAAGTTGCTGGAACGATCGATTCGGGAAGTGCTCGGGGACGAGATTGTCGTGGCGCCGTACCTGCTGGTCGCCGGGACCGACTCGAAGCACTTCGCACCGCTCGCCGACGATGTCTACCGGTTTTTCGCGCTCACCGTCACGCCGGACGACGTCGTCCGGTTCCACGGCATCGACGAGCGCATCGCGGTCGAGGACTACGCGAACGTAATCGCCATCTACCGGCGAATCCTGGGCAACCTCAGCCGCCTGCACTGATGCACGGAGATCGGGCTCCGCTTGTTTTGCCGGGGCGCAGCAATCCGTGCCAGGCAGTACTAAACCAATTGGCCGTGTTCCGGCATCTGAGGAGTGATGGCCGGCGAAAATCGCCGGCGCCAACGGAAATCCACTCGGGAGGAGGCCTCTGTTGCCGGGAAGACGAAATGACACCGGATATCATTCCGCCGCGCTCGCTGTCCTGGCGATTCTTGCGGCATCCGACGCTTCGGGAGCGCCAGCGCCCGCCTCGGCAGCCCCGGTGCCGACCGGGGCGGTTACGCTGGACGGCCGCCTCGACGAAGCCGGCTGGAGCCGGGCCGAAGCGATAACACTGACGCAGCAGGAACCTCGTCCCGGCGAGCCGACACCTTACACGACAGAGGTCCGCGTTCTCGCCGATGGCCAGCATCTCTACTTCGGCTTCATCAACCGGGACCCCACTCCCGATTCGATTGCCGTGCATACGCTGCAGCGCGACGACTGGCAGGGCGCAGACGACCACGTCACCCTCGTGCTCGACACGCTCGGCGCGCGCCGCCTCGGCTACTGGTTCCAGGTCAACGCCGGCGGCGCCCGCACGGACGGACTGAACGTCAATGCCAGGACCGACGACAGCTGGGACGGCGTCTGGGACGCGGCCGTTGAACGCACGCCGTCCGGCTGGACGGCCGAGATCGCGATCTCCACGCACAGCCTGCAGTTCAACTCCGAGCTGGCGGCGTGGGGGCTGAACGTCGGGCGCTATGTCGCCCGTGACCAGCTCACGCTGCGCTGGGCCGGCATCACGCTGGATTCCGAGATCTTCGATCTGCAACGCGCGGGCGCACTGCGCGGTGTGGAGGGCCTGAAGCAGGGCGTCGGGTTCGCCGTGCAGCCGTATGCGCTGGCGCGCTACAACGACAGCGCCGGTAGCGAATCCTCCGGCGACCTCGGCCTGGGGCTCAAGTACCACTTTACGCCGCGACTCGAAGGGATACTGGCCATCAACCCGGACTTCGCCGAGGCGGACGTCGAGCCCGGACAGGTGAACCTCAGCCGGTTTTCGCTGTTCTTTCCCGAGAAACGTCCGTTCTTCCTTGAAGGTTCCAACCTGTTCGAGTTCGGGCACGGCCTGAACATCGGCGACGACGGCAACCTGAGCACGCAATTCGTGCCGTATTTCTCGCGCCGCATCGGCCTGGTCGACGGGCAGGTCGTGCCGATCGATGCCGGCGCGAAACTGATCGGCCACATCGGCGATTTTTCGCTGGGCGTGCTGGATGTGGAAACTGCCGATACGGCTGTCGCGCCGGGGACCAATCTCGCGGTCGCGCGCGCCGCTTACGACCTGAGCGAGGAGTTTCGCATCGGCACGCTCCTGACGCGTGGCGATCCCGCCGGAGTCGCCGACAACAGCTATGCCGGCTTTGACGGCGTCTGGCGCACTTCGCAGTTCCGGGGCGACAAGAACCTGACGCTCTCGGGGTGGTACGGACGGTCGTACGGCGACCTCGCGCCCGGCGAGGCGGACGGCTACGGCGCCGCCATCGAGTATCCCAACGATCTCTGGTACGGGTTCCTGAAAGTGAACGAGTTCGGCGAGGCGCTGGACCCGGCGCTCGGGTTCCTGCCGCGGCCCGGGACGCGGCAGTACCTCGGGATTGCGCTGTACCGGCCGCGGCCGCAAGGCGGCGTGTTCGATTGGGTGCGCCAGTTCCAGTTCGGCGGCGAGTACATCCAGGTCGACGACCTCAACGGGATTCCGCAAAGCAAGGAGCTGGCGCTCCTGCCGTTTCGCCTGACCACGGAGACCGGCTGGTTCTTCGATCCGCTGTTCATCGCGG
>DATABW010000011.1:0-2074 GCA_036259375.1 Woeseiaceae bacterium | reverse complement strand
GCACGGCGAGGATCGCCGCCCAGGCGGCCAGTTTGCGGGTCATTTCGCCCTGGCGATGCTGCTCCAGAAGACTCGCGGTTTCGACGATCGTCGCCATCGTATCCTGCAGCCCGTTGAGCCGTGACAGGGCGCGACGGACGTGATCGAGCACGTCGCGAAACCACGGCCGTGCGGAAGCGTCGATCGCCGGCAAGTCAGCCTCGGTCAGGCGCAGGCACACTCCCTCCATGGGCGCGATGATCCGCTGGAACCGGCGCACCTGCCGGCGCAGCCGAAAAAGGCGGCGGATCGTCTCTTGATCTGGAAAGACGTCGATCGCCCGCTCCTCCATGGCCGCCACGACCCGTTCGAGTGGCTTGATCGTCTCGAGGTAGCCGTCGACGATGAAGTCGAGGATCGCATGGAGGACGAAATCCGGCCCCTCGTCGAGCCTGTCGGGGATCTGCTCGAGATGCTGGCGCAGCGTGAGATGCGCGCGGTTGCTGCCGTGGCGGACGCTGACGATGAAGTCCTCGGCGACGAAGAAAGCAGTCTGGCCGAAATCGATGATGTCGTCGTCCGCGAGGGTGGTGGTCCGTGCGACGACGAACAATCGCTGCCCGTAGCCTTCCACCTTCGGCAACTGTTTGGGATTGAGCGAGTCCTCGACCGCCAGCGGGTGCAGCCCGAACAGGGCCTGCAGCAACTCCATTTCCTCAGCCGTCGGTTCGGCGACACCAACCCAGTCGAAGCTGTCCTGCGGCGGCGGCACTCGACAGGTGCCAGGTACGATCACCAGCGGCTCGGCAGCAGGCTTGCCTGCGGTGTAGCGGCGCGCGGCGACGATCGGCATCGCGCGCCCGTGTGGCACCGTCGCGTTGTGCTGGCAATCGGGCGAAGCGCCGCGTAGATCGCCACCCTAGGAGTTTTCCATGACCGCCCCTCCCGATTGCGACGTCCTGATCGTCGGCGCCGGCATTTCCGGGTTGGGAATGGCCGCGCACCTGAAGCGGCGCTGTCCGGAAAAGAGCTTTGCGATCCTCGAGCGACGCCAGGCGATCGGCGGCACCTGGGACTTGTTCCGCTATCCGGGCGTCCGCTCCGATTCCGACATGTTCTCGCTCGGCTATTCCTTCGCCCCTTGGCGTGACGAGAAGTCCATCGCCGAAGGGTCGGCGATCCGCGCCTACCTGGAGCGCGTGGTTGAAGAGGAGGCGCTGGCCCCGCACATCCGCCTGGGGTGCCATGTGCTCGCCGCCGATTGGGACGGCGCCGAGGCGCTCTGGACGCTGACCGTCGCGGCCCCGGACGGTGCACGGCAGCAGATGCGCGCGCGTTTCCTGATCCTTGGCTCCGGGTACTACGATTACGATGAGCCGCATGACCCGCCGTTCGCCGGCCGCGAGGACTTTCGCGGGCAGGTCGTTCACCCGCAGTTCTGGCCGGAAGACCTCGACTATGCTGGCAAGCAAGTGGTCGTGATCGGCTCGGGGGCGACGGCGGCGACGCTGGTCCCGGCGCTCGCAGAGCAGGCGGCGCACGTCACCATGCTGCAACGCACGCCAAGCTGGTATTTTGCCCAGCCGGCGGTCGACCGCACAGCCAACCTTCTCCGTCGGCTGCTGCCCGAGCGATTGGCTTATGCGCTCACCCGCAGGAAGAACATCCGCTTCCAGGACTTCAGTTTCCGCAAGGCGCGGCAGAACCCTGCCGGCGTCGGCGGGTACCTGAAGAAGCGGGTGCGGCAGGAACTGGGCGACGCTTACGACCGCAAGGCGTTCAGCCCGCCTTACGGTCCATGGGAGCAGCGCCTATGCCTCGTGCCCGACGGCGATCTGTTCCGAGCCATCCGGGAGCGCAAGGCAAGCATCGTCACCGGCAACATCGCGCGCTTCGAGGCCGAGGGCATCCGCCTCGCCTCGGGTCGGCAGCTGGCGGCGGACGTGATCGTCACCGCCACCGGCCTCAAGCTTGCCGTCGCCGGCAAAATCGCAGTCAGCGTCGATGGGGTGCCGGTGCAGTGGAACGAGACGTTCTATTACCGCAACTGCCTGTTCGCCGGCGTGCCGAACCTTGCCGGCGTGTTCGGCTATCT
>DATABW010000010.1:0-6923 GCA_036259375.1 Woeseiaceae bacterium | reverse complement strand
CGCCGCCGAAGACCCCTCCCCCCGATCACGCCTCCGCCGGCACCTCCGTGCTGTGCACAGGCAAGGAGCTGGTGCCGTTGACCGGCGGTGTCTCGTCGTTGACGCGCGGAAGGACAGGAGAGCGCCCTGTAGGAGCCACCGTGCGAGCGACTTGCCGATCCCGTACCGCCTAGCGCTGGCGGTGGGTGCCCTCGCCGACGACACGCCAACCGCCTCTGCCGGCGCAGCCGTGATCGGGGGGAGGTCCTTCCGGCGGCGTGCGAGGCAGGACGCCGAGCCCGCAGCCTACAGGGACGTACTTGCGGCGGCGCCGGAAGGATCTCCCCCGGTCGCGGCTGCGCCCGCCACGGTCCGTAGCTGCGCGTGCCACTACGCTCAAAAATTCAGTCGGCGAGCTTCTTCGCAATCCCCGCTAAACGCCGGCCAAGGGCGCGGGCGAGCTCGCGTTCGTCGTCGGAGAGGCGGTCGTCCTCGCGGTTCCAGCTCACGTGGGTCGCGCCGTACGGGGAACCGCCCGTGGTGGTGCTGGAGAGGGCAGGCTCGGTGTAGGGGATGCCGGCGATGAGCATCCCGTGATGCAGGAGCGGGATAGCCATGCTGAGCAGCGTCGTTTCCTGGCCGCCGTGCAGGGTGGAGGTGGAGGTGAAGCAGCCGGCGGGTTTGCCGGCCAGGGTGCCGCCGAGCCACTGGCTGCTCGTGCCGTCGAGGAAGTACTTGAGCGGTGCGGCCATGTTGCCGAAGCGCGTGGGGCTGCCGATCAGGAGCCCGGCGCAGTCGGCAAGATCGGCGTGGGTGGCGTAGGGCGGACCTTCGCCGGGAACCGGTGCGTCGACGGCTTCGGTCGTCGTCGAGACCGGCGGCACGGTGCGCAGCCTCGATGCGGCGCCGTCGACGGAGTCGACGCCGCGGCAGGCTTCCCGGGCGAGGGCCTCGGTGGCGCCGTGGCGTGAATAGTAGAGAACCAGGATCTCGATCACGCCGCCGGGTCGGGCAGGAGGTCCAGGACGTTCTCCGGCGGCCGGCCGATGACAGCCTTGCGGCGATCCTCGTCGACGACCACCGGCCGCTGCAGCGCTTTCGGATGCTCCGCCAGCCAGCCGGCGAGCGCGTCGTCGTCCCGGGCCAGGCTGCCTGCCGCCTGTTTGAAGACATCCTCGTTGTGCCGCACGAGCGTCTCGACCGGCGCATCGAGCCGTCGCGCGAGCTCGAGGATGGTGTCCCTGTCCGGCGCGGTCTTCAGGTATTCGATGATGCGCGGCTCGATGCCGTGCTCCCGGAGGATCTCGAGGGTTCTCCGGGACTTCGAACAGGCGGGATTGTGGTAGATGGTCAGGTTCATGGGTTCGTTACTCCTCGGACCGCGGCCGGAGCGCTGCCGGCCACCGACCGCGCAGTGTCCCGGCCTGCGCACGAAATCTCAAGCTCGTCTCGGCTTTACAGTCGAAAAGACTGATTTTCGGGTTTTTTTCTTAACTTGACTGGCGGGGAGCAGGCTTGTTAGCTTTCCAGCGTGCGCACGCTTACAAACATAATAACCGGCCGTGTAGCCGGAACATTGACGCGCAGTATCGGTATTGCGCTGTTGCTGACCTTCTCGGCCTGCGGCAGCGGTCCTCCCGTGCAGGAGATGAGCGATGCCAGGCAGGCCATCGCGGTTGCGCGGGAAGCCGGCGCCGAGAATCACGCCGCGGAGGATTTGAATGCCGCGGAAGAGTATCTCGAACGCGCGCAGCGAAATCTGTCGGAACGTGCTTACGGCGACGCCCGTCGAGACGCACTGAGGGCCAAGCTCAAGGCCCTCGATGCGCTGGCGGCAACGGAGAACCCGGAGCACAGGGAACGGCTCTGACGCGCTGCAGTTGCAGGTGATACCTGTCGATGTCCGACCCATACATGTGCAGGCATTTCCGCATCACCGGGCGAGTGCAGGGCGTGTTCTTCCGTGACAGCACGCGCAAGGTCGCGCAGAAGCTGGAACTCACCGGGTACGCGAGAAACGTGCCCGACGGCAGTGTCGAGGTCCTTGCCTGCGGGCCGGCGGAGGCGCTGGAACAGCTCGCCGAATGGTTGAGCTCGGGGCCGCCGAGTGCGCGCGTCGAGAACGTCGAGTCGGTTGCGGTGGAGGTGGCGAAGCCGCCGTCGTTCACGATTGCCTGAGATCGGCGCGTGGTCTCAGAGGCGAAACCACTTGTTGCGTAATCTGTCGAGTACCCGGTTCGGGTAGGCCGCGCGGCCGAGGCTGCCATGGTAACGGCCCAACGCGCGCACCATGTCGCCGTTTTCCATATCCATGTAGTACTTCAGTATGGTGCAGCCGAAGCGGACGTTCGTCTCGATGAAGAACAGGTTGGCATCCGGGCGGCCTATCTCGTCCAGCCAGAACGGCATCACCTGCATCAGTCCGCGCGCGCCGGCGTGAGAGATCGCAAAGCGATCGAAATTGCTTTCGACGTCGATGACGGCCAGCACGAGCTCGGGCGGGAGGCCGATGCGGGTCGCCTCGAAGTGCACGCGCGTCAGTATGGACAGGCGCTCCTCGGGATCGGCCACCTGCTTCGCGAGACGGCCGGACATATCGGTCAGCCAGACCTGGGCGGCGTACTTGTCGGGAAAGCTGGTGGCCTCATCGGCGGCCGCGCGGAGGAGATCGCGAAGCACCGGGTCGGAGTAGTCCTGCTGCGCGGCGGCAACGGTGGAAACCGTGACCAGCAGACAGAACGCGAGAGCGCGCAGCCTGTTCATCACCTCAGCGTAACGTGCGCTCCTTCAGCATTGCGAGAGCGGCTTCACGTTTCAGCATGCGTGACTCCTCGTCGCGCCGGTGGCGGTATTCGAGCTCGCCGGCATCGAGCGCGCGTTCGCTGATGACGAGGCGGTGCGGGATGCCGATCAGCTCGGCATCGGCGAACTTCACTCCCGGTCGCGCGTCGCGATCGTCGAACAGGACCTCGAGCCCGCTTGCCTGCAGCTCGTCATGCAGGGCGGCGGCCGCTTCCGCGAGGCGCTCGGACTTGTGCAGGTTGATTCCGATCAGCACGACGTCGAAGGGCGCCAGCGGCTCGGGCCAGATGATGCCGCGTTCGTCATGATTCTGTTCGATCGCCGCGCCGACGATGCGCGTGATGCCGATCCCGTAACAGCCCATCGCCAGGTCGCGCTCGATGCCGTCCTGGTCCTGCACCGATGCTCCCATTGACCGGCTGTATTTCGTGCCGAGCTGGAAGATGTGGCCGACTTCGATGCCGCGCGCGATGCGCAGCGTGCCTTTGCCGCCGGGCACCGGATCGCCTTCGATCACGTTCCTGATGTCGACGGTGTCCGGCCGTTGCAGATCGCGGCCGAAATTGACGCCGGTGAGATGCGTGTCGGTTTCGTTCGCGCCAATGATGAAGTCCGACATCAGCCGCGTTGCGTGATCGAACCACACCGGTATCGAGAGGCCGATCGGACCGGCAAAGCCCGGCTCGCATCCGGTAACCTGCCGAATCGTGTCCGCGTCCGCCATCTGCAGCGGGGACACGACGCCGGGAAGCTTTGCCGCCTTGATCGCATTGAGACTGTGGTCGCCGCGAAGGACCAGCGCGACCGGCCCTTCGTTCCCGTCCACGATCAGGGTCTTCAGCGTCTGCTCGGGTGTGACACCGAGCTGCTCGCACAGCGCCTCGATGGTTCGCGTCGACGGCGTCTCGACCTTGCGCATTTCCTGTCGAGGCGCGGGTGGCTCGCCGGCGGGAGGCAGCGTCGCGGCGGATTCGATGTTGGCGGCGTACCGGTCCCCGTCGCTCCAGGCGATCGCGTCCTCGCCCGAGTCGGCCAGCACGTGGAATTCCTGCGAACGATTGCCGCCGATCTCACCGCTGTCGGCATCGACGACGCGAAATTCGAGGCCCAGCCGGCTGAAGATGGCGCTGTAGGCGTCATGCATGCGCCGGTAGCCTTCCTCCAGCGACGGCTGGTCGATGTGGAACGAGTAGGCATCCTTCATAATGAATTCGCGTGAGCGCATGACGCCGAAGCGCGGACGAATCTCGTCGCGGAACTTGGTCTGGATCTGGTAGTAGTTGACTGGCAGCTGCTTGTAGCTTTTCAGGTCGCGCCGCACGATGTCGGTGATGACCTCCTCGTGGGTCGGCCCGAAGCAGTATTCCCGGTCGTGGCGGTCCCTCATGCGTAACAGGAGGGGCCCGTACACGTCCCAGCGTCCGGATTCCTGCCAAAGCTCCGCCGGCTGGACTGCCGGCATCAGCAGCTCCAGGGCGCCGGCCCGGTTCATTTCCTCGCGTACGATCGCCTCCACTTTCTTAAGCACGCGCACACCGAGCGGCATCCAGGTGAAAAGACCGGCGGCTAGGCGGCGAATCATTCCGGCGCGCAGCATGAGTTGATGACTGACGATCTCGGCTTCAGCCGGGACTTCCTTCAGCGTGGCGAGGCCGAATTCGCTGTATCGCATGGTTCCTCAGGTCCTGGGGGCAGCAGGTCGCGTATTCTACATGGCACCGATTGGCAACGGGCATCGAATGGCGGGCGGCCTCAATGGCAAGCCTGCCATCGGGCACGCTAAGATACGCCCCCTTTTGGAGGTCCCGCCTTGATCGACAGGAGCAAGAGCTTTATCGCCGGCGAGGGCGTGCCGGTCCTGGTGGGGCTCGGCACGCTCGCCGCCGCGCTGTGGTATGTCGGAGGCTACGCCTACGCGCTGCTCGCGGCGGCGCTGGTTGCGGCGGGTTTCCTGGTTTTCCGCGATCCGCGCCGTGAGATCGCCACGGCGCCGCTGGGCGTCGTGAGCCCGGTGGACGGCCGAATTGTCGACGCGGGTCCCGTCGAAGACGGCGCGCTGGACGGCCGGGTGCATCGCATCGTGATTCGCGTAAATCCTTTCGGCAGCTACACCGCACGTTGCCCGGTCGAAGGCAAGGTCATGGACCTGCACGGCGAGCGCGACGGCGGCACGGCGCAACGAGGAGGCGGCGGGCTGTGGCTGCGCACCGACGAAGGTGAGGACGTGGTGCTCCGGTTTCGCGGCCATCGCTTCGGTCTCGTGCCTGACGCCATAGTAGGCTATGGTTCCCGGGTGGGGCAGGGCCAGCGCTGCGCGTATCTGCGCTGGACACGATTCGCCGATCTCGAGCTACCCGCCGCTGGTCGCGTAACGGTCAGCGAGGGCCAGGAAGTGATGGCAGGTACGGACGTCCTGGCACACCTGCCGAACTGACGTCCCGGCGTTTTGCCCTGCAAATGATCATGAACTCCGAACCGGGAAAAATCAGGAGGAGCGGCATTTTCCTGCTGCCCAATCTGTTCACGACGGCGGCGTTGTTCGCCGGCTTCTATTCCATCGTGGCCGCCGTCGACGGGCACTTCCAGACCGCGGGCGCGGCCATTTTCGTCGCCATGGTACTCGACGCGCTGGACGGTCGCGTCGCGCGGCTCACCCGAACGTCCTCCCAGTTCGGCAAGGAGTACGACAGCCTGGCCGACATGGTGTCGTTCGGCCTGGCGCCGGCGATCGTTGTGTACCAATGGGGTGTCGCCCGGCTCGCCGAATGGAACCTGGCGTGGGGGCGCATCGGCTGGCTGGTCGCGTTCCTGTTCGCCGTCGCCGCGGCCCTCCGGTTGGCCCGCTTCAATTCGCAGCCGTCGAGCGCCGACCGGCGGTTTTTCGTCGGCCTGCCGAGTCCTTCGGCTGCGGGACTCGTCGCGGCGTTCGTCTGGCTCAGCAGCAAATTCGGCGTTTCAGGGCTCGCCGGGCTGGCGGGCGCGTTCACGGTCACGGCCATCGCCGGCGCGTTGATGGTATCCAACTTCCATTACTACAGCTTCAAGGAGATCAATTTCGGCCGCCGCATCCCGTTCACCTGGCTGCTGGTCATCCCGCTGATCTTCATGTTCATCTCGCTCGATCCGCCGCTCGTGTTCCTGCTGATCTTCGGCAGCTACGCGGCCTCGGGGCCTGTCTACTGGTTCTGGCGCGTGCGCCGCCGGCGCGCTGCCCGGCATGCGCGCGAAGAGCACGCGCGGACGGGGGATGCGGGCGATGAGAACGATAATGCGCGCTGACCCGGAGCGCCTGGCGTATCTCGAGGCGCTGGGCATCGACGTCTACTTCCTGCGCCGGCAGGGGGAGGGCGCGGTCGAAGCGTCAATCGACAGCGGCGCGCTGCGCGCCGGCGGTGAGGCCCCGGCGCCGGCCGCAGAGGCGATGACGGAAGTGCCGCTGCTCGACTGGCCGGAACTCCGGAATGCGGTCTCAGTCTGCACGCGTTGCCGTCTGCACGAATCGCGCACGCAGACGGTCTTCGGTGTCGGGAGCCGGGAGGCCGACTGGATGATCGTCGGCGAGGCGCCCGGCGCGGAGGAGGACCGGCGGGGCGAGCCGTTCGTCGGACGTGCCGGCCAACTGCTGGACCAGATGTTGCGCGCGGTCGGGCTCGGCCGTGATAGGGTATTCATCGCGAACATCCTGAAGTGCCGGCCGCCGGGGAACCGCGATCCGGCCGCCGAGGAGGCGGCGGCGTGCCGCGGCTGGCTCGACCGGCAGATCGCGCTGCTTTCGCCGCGCCTGATCCTGGCGGTCGGGCGCATCGCCGCGCAGCAGCTTCTGGAAAGCCAAGCGCCCCTCGGTCGGCTTCGAGGCCAGGTGCACAGGTTGAAGAATACGGAGATACCGGTGATCGTTACCTATCACCCCGCGTACCTGCTGCGCGAACCCAGGCAGAAACGGAAAGCCTGGGCCGATCTCTGCCTCGCGCGGCGAGAGGCGGCAGCACGATCGACATGATTCGGCCGATGGCGGAAGTTTCCGTTGCCACTCGCACGATGGTGCACGGCGACCTGCCGCTCGTATCGGACATCGAGCGGCGCTCCTACGATTTCCCCTGGAGCCACGGCGTGTTCCGGGATTGCCTGCTTGCGGGTTACAC
>DATABW010000009.1:0-1665 GCA_036259375.1 Woeseiaceae bacterium | reverse complement strand
CATGTTCAGGAAATCCGTATTGCCGCCGAAGTTGAGCTGGTAGGTGCGATCCAGGCGCACGCCGCGGTCGCGAAAGAGCCGCGCGAGCATGCGGTGCGTAATGGTCGCGCCTACCTGCGATTTGACATCGTCGCCGATGATCGGCAGGCCCCGCTCCTGGAAGCGGCGGCTCCAGTGCGGATCGGAGGCGATGAACACGGGAATGCAGTTGACAAAGGCGCAGCGCGCCTCCAGCGCCTGCTCGGCGTACCACTTCGTCGCGGCCTCCGAGCCGACCGGCAGGTAGGAGACCACGACGTCCGTGCGGGTGCGCTTCAGTATTCCGGCGACGTCTGCGGCAGGCAGCGCTGCTTCGGTGATCTTTTCCCGCAAATACCTGCCGAGCCCGTCGTGCGTCGGGCCGCGTTGGACCTCGACATCGAGCGGCGGGACCTCGGCGAACGTGTAGGTGTTGTTGGGCTCCGCGAAAATCGCTTCCGAAAGATCCTTGCCCACCTTCTCGCGATCGATGTCGAATGCCGCGACGAATTCGATGTCGCGCACGTGATAGCCGCCGAGGTTCACGTGCATCAGGCCGGGGACGAAATCGTCCACGTTGGCGTCACGGTAAAAGCTGACGCCCTGCACGAGTGCGGATGCGCAATTACCGGCACCCACTATCGCGACGCGGACTTTGCGGTTGCTGCTATCGGACTCGTAAGGTGTCATGGGTGTGGGTCCTCAGAACGCGACGTTGCGGGCCGGCACGCCCGGCGCGTAACGTCGCACCATTCGTGCGCAGAACTCGGCGTACTCCTCCGGTACCTGCGGGGGGCTCGTGTGATGCGGCTCGACGCCCCGGTGCTCCGGCGTAAAGCAGAACGTGAGGGTGACATCGAAGTCCGAAAGTGCCTCCATCTGCCGGTCGAACCAGGCGTCGGCGTTCGGGCGGAAGCTGTCGGCCCAGCTGAGCCCCGTGCGGACGTAGGTCACCCCGAGGCGCTTCATCCAGGCCACGGCGTCGTCCAACCGATGATCCTCGAAATTGAACCACTGGCAGATGCCCATGTCCGGCGTGTAGCGCGCGAAGACGTCGGCTGACGGTTTCGGCGTACCGTCCTCGCGCAGCAGGCCCATGTAGAAATGACGGTAATAGGAAGAGCCTTCCGCTTCACGGTGCCGCGTGGTGGCCTCCCAGGCTTTCGGCAGGTCGTACAGGCTGTACCAGTGGATCCGCGGCACCTGTCCGATCAGTTGCGCCGCTATTCGTTCGAGACCGAACACCTGGATCTCCTCGGCGCCGAAGGTCGACGCGCCCACCTCGGACACCCAGATCGGCAAATCGGTGACTGCCCGTATCTGCTCGATCTGCTCCAGCCATTCGTCAAGCTTCCACAGGTTCCAGTCCAGCGGAAAGCCGTGGAGCGCGACTACGTCCATGTGCGCGAGCACCCCCTGCCGCTGCATGCGCTGAACGAACAGCGGATCGATCGGCGAGATGCCGCCCAGCACGCGCACGAGCTTCGGGTTCTCGGCATGCACCGCCTGGCTCGCGCGAATGACCATGTCGCTGAACGTCTGCCACTCGGTGTCGATGAGGAAATCCCAGTGCGACTTGTTGTTGGGCTCGTTCCAGAACATCACGGCTTCGACGCCGCCGGCGCCCTGCGGCGCCTTCTTGTGAGC
>DATABW010000008.1:0-7683 GCA_036259375.1 Woeseiaceae bacterium | reverse complement strand
CCCGGCGGGGCCGTGCAGGCGCGGCTCGAGCGCAGCGGCGGCGTCGGCGCCGAGCTCATCCAGCAGCCGCCGGCGACGATGGTGCGGCCCCAGCAGGCCAATATAGGGGATGTCGGTCGCTGCGAGCTGCGCCAGGTATTTGCGGTCGGTATCGAGATGATGGCTCATCACGATGACGGCGCGGTACCGGTGCCAGCCCAGCTTTCCGGCCAGCGCCTCCGCCGGCTCGCAAAGGACCTGTTCCGCAGCGGAAAAATTCCCGTTCTCGATGTAGGCGGGCCGGTGATCCTGAACCGTTGCCCGCCAGCCAAGCTCGCTCGCCAGCCGTACCACCGGCTCCGCATCCAGGCCGGCGCCGAGCACCAGTATCCAGGGCGGCGGCTGAAGCGGGGTGAACAGGATTTCGAGGGCGTGCCCCTCCATCTCCAGTCCTGCTGCGCCTAGTTGCTGCCCCGCGAGCGCGGCTTCCAGGCCCGGCGCCAGGAGGGTTTCGCTGGCCGGGGGCAGTCCGAAAACCTGCGTGCCTTCCTGCGTGACGACGCAGGTGGCGCCGGACGCGATTCCGGGGTGCGACGAGTGCAGCACGGTGGCCGCCGCGCCCGCTTCATCCCCGGCGAACACTGCCGCCATCGCGGTGAAAGGCTGGTAGTCCTGCTCCGGCCGGAGCGGCTGCAGGAATACCCGCATCAGGCCGTCGCAGCCGACGCCCAGCCCCCAGAGCTCCTCGTCATTCTGCCCGAGGTCATAGGTGACGCATTGCGGCTCATTCGACGCGAGCACGGCCTCCGCGCGCAGGGCAAGGTCGCCCTCCAGGCAGCCGCCCGACAACATGCCCTGGAAACGCCCGTCGCCCGTGATCAGCATGCGCGCGCCGGCTTTGCTGTACGTCGAGCCCGCCGTCTCATAAACGGTGGCCAGCACCAGCGGTTCCTGCTGCGTTCGCCAGGAGGCGAACGATTCCTGCAAGGCTTTGACCGTCACGCGTTGCTCGCCCCGGAAAGCCGCCGCGGCGGGCCATCGCGAGCCGGCGCCTCGCCCAGCAGCCGTGACAACGCGGCAAGGCTGTCCACATTATGTGCGGGCAGGAACAGGTCCACGTGCGGCAGCATCTTGCGAATCCCCGAGGCTTTCGCCTCGAAAGCGGAATACCGCAGCATCGGGTTCAGCCAGATCAGGCGACGGCAGGACAGGCGCAGGCGTTGCATCTGGAATTCGAGATTCGACTCGGAATCGCGCTCCAGGCCGTCCGAGAGGAGGATCGCGACGGCGTTCTGTGCCAGCACGCGACGGCCCCAGTCGATGTTGAAGCGTTCCAGGCAACCGGCAATACGGGTGCCGCCGTCCCAGTCAGCGACTTCGCCGGTGACGCGCGCCAGTGCACGATCTATATCCTTGTCCTCCAGCCGGCGGCTGATGTTGGTGAGGCGCGTCGCGAACACGAAGGTCGCGACGTTGCGGTGCTTCGTCCCCAGCGCGTGCGCGAAGTGCAGGAACATCCGCGAGTAGCGGCTCATGGAGCCTGAGATGTCGCAGATCAGGACCAGCGAAGGCGGGCGTTGCACACGGCGCTTCCGCACCAGCTGCAGGAGCTGGCCATCGTTTCTCAGCATGCGCTGCATCGACCGGCGCAGATCGTAACCGCGTCCGGCGGCGGACGGCCGGAAGCGGCGCGTCGGTACGTCTTCGAGAAGCGCAATTTGCGTGCGCAAGAGCTCTTTCGCCGCGCCGAGCTCGGCGACAGTCATCTGTTCGAAGTCTTTCTGCGCCAGCACTTCGCGGGACGACCAGGTCATCGAGCGGTCGATCTCCGTCGTATCGTCCACGCGTTCCCGTTCGCCGGCCGCGAGCGCTTCCAGCAAGCGGCGAACCGGCGGCTCGTCGCCGGCATCGCCGCTTCCGGCGTCCGGCGGCAGCACGAGAGCAGGAATCCGTTCGAGGAGTCCCGGATTGCGGAACCAGACGTGAAACGCCTGCCGGAACACGCGGAAATGGGCCGGATCCTTCACCAGCACGGCACGCAATGCGCGATAGGCATCGTCGCGCCGCTCGATGCCCGTCGCGCGCAGGGCAAGCAGTGCATCGGAAATTTCACCGGGGCCGACCGGCACGCCCGCCTGCCGCAGCGTGCGGCAGAAGCCGATCACGTTTTCCGGCAGGCGCCCAACCGCCTCTCCTTGCGACTCGGGCGCCATTCAGCCCCCCGCTTCCGCATCGATCTCCGCCAGCAGCCGCCCCGCTTCGCTCCGCCCGATCTTGGCGATGTCGTCCTGGTACTTCAGGATCGCGCCCAACGTGTCGGTGACGAGCTCCGGCGTCAGCACCGTGGCATCCAGCCGGGCCAGCGCCTGTGCCCAGTCGATGGTTTCGGCCACGCCCGGGCGCTTGAACAGTTCCTCCTCGCGAAGCCGGTGCATGAAGGCGACGATCTGCCGCCGCAGTTCGTGCCCGATCCCGGGGACCTTCAGCGCGACAATTTCCGCTTCGGTCTCGAACGACGGGTACTCCAGCCAGTGATAAAGACAGCGGCGCCGCAGCGCGTCGTGCACCTCACGCGTACGGTTCGAGGTAATGACGACGATCGGCGGCGCCGCGGCTTTTATGGTGCCGAGCTCCGGAATGCTGAGCTGGAAATCGGACAGGAGCTCGAGCAGGAACGCTTCGAACGGTTCGTCGGCGCGATCGATTTCGTCGAGCAGCAGCACCGGAGGACCGGACTCGCGCGCGGTAAGCGCCGCGAGCAGCGGGCGCTCGATCAGGTGCTCGCGGGTATACAGGAGGTCCCCGACCTCTCCAATCTCGCCCTGCGCTTCCGCGAGGCGGATCGCCACCATCTGGCGGGGGTAGTTCCATTCGTAGGCAGCATTGGCGAGGTCCAGCCCTTCGTAGCACTGCAGGCGGATCAGCTCGCGCCCTAGCGTGGAGGACAGCACCTTCGCGACCTCGGTCTTCCCGACGCCGGCCTCGCCTTCGAGGAGGAGCGGCCGGCCCATGTGCAGGGCGAGGTAGACGACGGTTGCGAGGCCCCGGTCGGCGATGTAGTTGCCGCGATGCAGCAGCCCCTGGGCCTCTGAGACGTTCTCCGGCAGTGAACGTCCGCGCGCTTGATCAGCCACTCGCCGCCTGCACTGCCCGCTTTGCCATGACGCCGACCAGATGCACGCGGTATTCGGCGCTCGCGTGCAGGTCGCTGTTCAAATCGGGGGCATCGAAATCCAGGCCGTCCAGCGCAGCGGCGGAGAAATCCGCCTTCAGGGCATCCTCGAATGCCGTTACCCGGAACGCACAGGGTCCGGCGCCGGTCACCGCGACTCGGACTCCGCCGCCCGTCTCCGCCACCATCACGCCGACGATGGCGTAGCGCGAAGCCGGGTTCGGGAATTTGGCGTACCCCGCGCGCTTCGGTACCGGAAACCGCACCGAGCGTACGATCTCGTCCGGCTCGAGCGCGGTCTCGAACATTCCCAGGAAGTAATCGTCTGCCGGAATCTCGCGCCGGTCCGTCCGGATCGACGCACCGAGCCCCAGCACCGCCGCCGGATAGTCCGCGGCCGGATCGCTGTTCGCGATGGAGCCGCCGAGCGTGCCGCGATTGCGGACTTGCGGATCGCCGATCTGCCCCGCCAGGAAGGCCAGCGCAGGAATGAGGCGCTGCACGTCCGCGCTCCCGGCGACGTCCGCATGCCGCACGGCGGCGCCGATCTCGAGCGCATTGCCGTCGATCGCGATGCCTTGCAGCTCATCGATGTCGCCCAGGTCGACGAGATCGGAAGGACGCGCCAGCCTCAGTTTCATTGTCGGCAGCAAGGTCATGCCCCCGGCGAGCAATTTTGCCTCCTCGTTTCCTGCGATGAGGTCGCGCGCTTCACCCAGTGTTCGCGGGCGGTGATAGTCGAATTCGTACACGGCCTCCTCCGGGTTCCGTCAGGCCGCGGCCGAATGGATCGCGCGCCACACGCGTTCCGGAGTTGCGGGTAGCGCAATGTCGTTTACCCCGAATTCGGAGAGTGCATCCACGACGGCGTTGATGACCGCCGGCGTGGCGCCGATCGTGCCGGCTTCGCCGCAGCCTTTGACTCCGAGCACGTTGTGCGCGCACAGCGTGACGTTGGTCGTCACGCTGAAATCGGGCAGGTGGTCGGCTTTCGGCAGGCAGTAATCCATCAGTGTGCCGGTGAGCAGCTGGCCCGAGTCCGCGTCGAAGACGCATTGCTCATAGAGCGCCTGGCCAATTCCCTGCGCGACGCCGCCGTGCACCTGCCCCTCCACGATCATCGGGTTGATAATGCGCCCGAAGTCGTCCGCCGCGACGAAGCTCACCACGTCCACCACGCCAGTATCCGGATCGATTTCGATCTCGCACACGTGACAGCCGGCCGGGAAGGTGAAGTTCTTCGGGTCATAAAAGGCGGTTTCCTCCAGGCCGGGTTCCAGTATATCGAGCGGGTAATTGTGCGGGACGTAGGCCGCCATTGCGACCTCGCCGAAGGCGACGGAGCGATCCGTCCCCGCGACGGACAGCCGCCCGTTCTCGAATTCTATGTCGGCATCCGAGGCTTCGAGCAGGTGAGCCGCAATTTTCTTCGATTTCGTCTTGATCTTCTCGAGCGCCGCCATGAGCGCCATGCCGCCCACTGCGAGCGAGCGCGAGCCGTAGGTGCCCATGCCGAAGGGGATCTTTCCGGTATCGCCGTGCACGACCTCGATGCTGTCGATATCGACGCCGAGCGCCTCCGTCACCAGTTGGGCAAAGGTGGTCTCGTGCCCCTGGCCGTGGCTGTGGGATCCGGTCAGAACCGTCACCGATCCGGTCGGGT
This sequence comes from Woeseiaceae bacterium, assembly GCA_036259375.1. Taxonomy (GTDB): domain Bacteria; phylum Pseudomonadota; class Gammaproteobacteria; order Steroidobacterales; family Woeseiaceae; genus IDS-8. Next base: position 2,869 of record DATABW010000008.1, on the reverse strand, counting down.
TGACGCGGATGGTGCCGGCTTCGTACAAGCCGGCGCGCGCACCGAGCTGGCCCGCTACGTTGGACGGCGCGATACCGCAGGCCTCTATATACGTCGAAAGCCCGATACCGCGCAGCTTCCCGCGCGCTTCGGCATCCTTGCGCCGCTTCACGAAGCCGCCGTAGTCCGCGAGCTCCAACGCCTTGTCGAGGCAGGTCCCGTAGTCCCCGCTGTCGTATTCCAGGGCCACCGGCGTCTGGTACGGGAAGCCGTCCGCGGGGATGAAGTTCCGCCGCCGCAGTTGGATCGGATCGATGCCGGTCTCGCGCGCCGCCCGATCCACCAGGCGCTCGAGCAGGTAACTCGCCTCGGGCCGGCCGGCCCCGCGATAGGCATCGACCGGCACCGTATTGGTGAAGATGCCTTTCACTTCTGCATGGATCGCGGGTGTCTTGTAGGTGCCCGCGAGCAGCGTTGCATAAAGATAGGTCGGCACCGAAGGTCCGAAAGTCGACAGATAGGCGCCCAGGTTCGCCCGGGTGCGGACGGACAGCCCCAGGAAATCGCCGTCCTTGCTCAAGGCCAGCTCGGCGTGCGTGACGTGGTCGCGGCCGTGCGCGTCGCTCATGAAGGACTCGCTGCGATCGGCGGTCCACTTGACCGGCCGGTTCACGCGTTTCGACGCCCAGGTGACGATCGCCTCCTCGGCATAATGAAAGATCTTGGAGCCGAAGCCGCCGCCGACGTCGGGCGCTACGACGCGCAGCTTGTGTTCGGGGATGTTCAGCACGAAGGCGCCCATGAGCAGCCGGATCACGTGCGGGTTCTGGCTGGTCGTGTACAGCGTGTACTCGTCATGGCCCGCGTCGTACTCGCCGATAGCCGCACGGGGCTCGATGGCGTTCGGGATGAGCCGGCTGTTGACGATGTCGATTGTCGTGACGTGCGCCGCTTCCGCGAAAGCTTTCTGCACGGCGGCGGCGTCGCCGATCTCCCAGTCGAAGCAAATGTTGCCGGGTGCCTCCGGCCATACGAGCGGCGCATCACCGGCTGTTGCCGTTTCGATGCTGGTCACCGCCGGCAGCTCTTCGAAATCGACCTCGATCAGTTCGGCGGCGTCCCGGGCTATGGCTCGCGACTCGGCGAGCACGACGGCGACCTGGTCGCCCACGTACCGCACGGTGTCGGTGGCGAGCGGCGGATGTCCCGGCTCGATCATCGGCGCCCCGTGTTTCCCGGTGATGCCCCAGCCGCAGGGCAGCCCGCCGACGCCGTCGTCGGCCATGTCCCGACCGGTGAACACGGCCACGACCCCGCCCAAACTGCGGGCGTCGTTCGCGTCGATGCTCTTGATCCGCGCATGCGGCAGCGGCGAACGAATGATGTGCGCGTAGAGCTGCCCTGGCCGGTCGATGTCGTCGGTATAGCGGCCGCTGCCGGTGATGAAGCGGCGATCTTCCTTGCGGCGGACCGGCGCGCCGATGCCATTGGAGGTCATGCCGCACCCTCCGCGCGCATGGACGCCGCGCCGGCCTTCACGGCCTTGACGATGTTCTGGTAGCCCGTGCAGCGGCAGAGATTGCCTTCCAGCCAGCGGCGGATCTCCCCCTCGTCCGGCTCGGGATTGCGACGCACGAGATCGAGGGCGCTCATGATCATGCCCGGCGTGCAGAAGCCGCATTGCAGGCCATGGTATTCGCGAAACGCTTCCTGCATCGGGTGCAGCTTGCCGTCGGCGGCCACGCCTTCGATGGTCGTGACGTCTGCGCCTTCGGCCTGTACGGCGAGCATCGTGCAGCTTTTCACGGAACGGCCGCCGACGTGAACCACGCAAGCGCCGCACTGGCTCGTGTCGCAGCCGACATGCGTGCCGGTGCGCCGCAGCTTGTCGCGCAGCATTTCGACCAGCAGCGTCCGCGGTTCGACCTCCGCGGAGACTTGCTCGCCGTTGAGGCTGAAGGAGACGGTGGTCGGCATGCTGGATTTTCCTTCGCGTCAGCTGGTGTTTTCGGCGCTTGCGGGCGATCCCCCGGGCACCGCTTTGCATTCAGCCTAGCAGAAACCACCCGATCAGCAACGCGGCTAGCGCGACGGCCGCGGCGACCGCGATCCAGCCGTGCCCGCCGGTCGCGGCGGCCGATTTGACGTCCGGTTCGCCCGCCGGTTTAACGGCGCCGTGCACCTGGCCCGCTTCGAGCTCGGCGGCGAGGCAGCCGAAGAAGCTGTCGGCCATCTTTCTCGTCGTACCGGCCACGAGCCGCGAGCCGACCTGCGCGAGCTTGCCGCCCACGTTGAAGTTCGCGCTGTAGGTCAGGAGCGTGGCACCGTCCGCCTCGGCGAGCCGCACGTCGGCGCTGCCGCGGCCGAAACCGGCCGTGCCGCCCTTGCTCTCGCCGCTGAGCGTGTAACCCTCCGGCGGATTCAGGTTCTCGAGCTTGATTTGCGTGTCGAATTTCGCCCGGACCGGGCCGATGGCCGCGGCGATGCGGCCGTGGTACTCGTTGGCGGCGGCGCGCTCCAGCGATTCGCAGCCGGGTATGCACTTCTGCAGGATCAGCGGATCGTTCAGTGCGTCCCACACCGTTCGCCGGCCGGCCGCAATGCGGTACTCGCCCTTGATCTCCATGGGACCAGACGATAGCACGGCAACAGCGCTGCAGGAGCCCGTCTAACGGGCGACCCCGGCGCCATCACCGCTGTCGACCGTGAGACGGGCTCCTACAAGGTGGGCATGGAGAATTCAGCGCCGGCGCGGATGCCGGTGGGCCAGCGCGACGTGACCGTCTTCAGGCGCGTGTAGAAGCGCACCCCTTCCATTCCATAGACCGATGTGTCACCGAAGAGCGAGCGTTTCCAGCCGCCGAAGCTGTGGAACGCGAGCGGCACCGGG
>DATABW010000007.1:0-7259 GCA_036259375.1 Woeseiaceae bacterium | reverse complement strand
GTGAAACGCCTGCTCGGTCACGAGTACCGCTCGTTACGGGTGCGATACTGGCGGCAGGGCGACAAGACGGCGTGGATCCTCGATGAGATAGGCAAGGAGCTGCCCATCACCATCGGCGTGGTGGTGGACGGCGGCGCTATCTCGGAGGTACGAATCCTGGAGTTCCGGGAGATCCGCGGCTGGGAAGTTCGTTATCCCTTCTTCACCGAGCAGTTTCGCGGTGCTGAGCTCACCGGCAGTGATCTCAGCACCGACATCGACGGTATCACCGGCGCGACGCTTTCCGTGGGCGCCGTAACGCGCGTCGCAAAAGCGGCGTTGTACCTGCATGAACAGGTCGTCGAACGGGAATAGCGGCAACGGGCGCGCTAAGCGGACATGGGCCCGCCGCGTGCACCGCTGGCTCGGCCTCTCCGTTCTCTTGTTCGTGTTGCTGCTGAGCACGACGGGGATAGCGCTCAATCACACCTCTGCCTGGCGCCTCGACGAAATCTACGTCGGCTGGCCGTGGCTGCTGGCCGCGTACGGCATCGACGCGCCCGATCCTTCGGCCAGCTTCGCCGCCGGCGAGCACCGGGTCACTCTTCTCGGTGGACGCTTGTACCTGGATGGCCGCGAACTCGCGCGCGGCTTCGAGGCGCTTGCTGGCGCTGCGGCAACGGAGGAGCTACTCGTCATCGCCGCGGGTGCGGAGGTTTTCCTGCTGACGTCAGCCGGCGAGCTGGTCGAACGCATGGACCTCTCCGCGGCGCTGCCGGCCGGGATCTCGACCGTGGGCCTGGCGGACGGTCGAGTGGTCGTGCAGAGCGGCGATGCCCTGTTCCGCTTCGACGAAAGCCTGGTGGACCTCCACGCCGCGCCGCCCACGCGAGCAAGCCGCGTACGATGGTCCACCGCCAGCACAGTACCGGCGGACGAGCTGGCGCGCATCGAGGATCTTTACCGCGGCCGCGGCATGACGCTCGAACGCGTGCTCGTCGACCTGCACAGCGGCAGGATCGTCACGCGCTTCGGGGCCTGGCTGATGGACTTCGTCGCCGTCCTCCTGATCGTCCTGAGCTTCACCGGCCTCACGATGTGGCGGCGGCGCAAATAGGTCAGCGTGGTCCGCCCTCCACGTCGCCGAGCACGCCGGTGCGAGCGCCGCTGCGGTAGAGCAGCCAGCCGACCAGCGCCAGTACCGCCAGCCCGAACCACTGTCCGAGCTGCCAGCTTTCCGGCAGCGCCAGCACGTCGCCTCGCTGGCTCAGGACGATCGGGATCGCAATCGCAATGCCCATCAGTGCTTCGCCGGTGATCAGGCCGGCCGAGAACAATGTGCCCGGCCGGTGGATTCGGTCCCGATCATCGCCCTCACCCTCTATCTTGTGCTTGCGCTCGACAAACCAGGACAGAAGCCCGCCCAGGAAGATCGGCACCATCAGCTCGAGCGGCAGGTAGATGCCGATCGCGGCCGCCAGCACCGGCACGCGGAAGGTCGACCCGCGCCCTTTGAGAGTTTCATCGAGCGCGATGATCGCGGCGCCGACCGCAACGCCGATCGCGATCATGATCCACGGCAGCTCGCCACCGAACATGCCGCCGGCCACGGAGGCCATCAGCGTCGCTTGCGGCGCGGCGAGGGAGTTCGGCTTCTCAGGCGTCGGCGCGCCGATACCGTACGCCTCGGCCAGCAGGTCCAGCATGGGCGCCATGATGAATGCGCAGGAGAGCGCGCCGATTCCCAGCATGAGCTGCTGCTTCCAGGGAGTCGCGCCGACGATGTAGCCTGCCTTGAGGTCCTGCAGGTTGTCGCCGCCGACCGCGGCCGCGCAGCAGACGACCGCACCGATCATGATCGCGGCGACGGCGCCGATCGGCGAGTCGCGCCCGAGCAGGAACACGAGCACCAGCGAGGCAAACAGGATGGTGGCGATGGTGATGCCTGACACCGGGTTGTTCGACGAACCCACGATACCCGCGAGGTAAGCCGACACGGAAACGAATACGAAGCCGGCGACGATCATGATGATCGTCATCGGAACGCTGACGCCCCATTCGCCGACGATGGCCTGGTACAAACCGCCGAGCGGCAGCACGAACAGCACCAGTGCAATCAGCATCCATTTCATCGGCAGATCGCGCTCGGTTTCAGCGATCGCCTCGCTCCTGCCCTTGCGCGCCGCGGCAAAGCCGCTCCTGATCCCCGACACCAGCGACTTCCGCAGCGAGAACAGCGTCCACACGCCGCCGACCAGCATCGCGCCGACGCCGAGATACCGGATCTTCGCGTTCCAGATCGCGAACGCGGCATCGGAGGCGGACTGTCCGGCGATGTCCGCGGCCAGGGCCGGATCGGTATCGAGGAAGAACGCGTTGAACAGGGGAATCGCGATGTGCCATGACAGGATGGAGCCGGAGACGACGACAATGCCGACATTGAGCCCGACGATATAGCCGACACCGAGCAGCGCCGGCGACAGGCCCGTACCGAGGTAGGCGATCCCCTTGCCGTTCGCAAAGTAGCCCGACAACGCCCAGCTGTCCGGGATCATCCGCAAGCCGCTGGCGGCGGCGAGCTTTACGATTGCACCGATGGCGCCGGCCATCGCGAGGATTTTCAGGCCCGGGCCGGGATTGTCGCCGGCTTTCAGCACTTCCGCGGCCGCTTTGCCTTCCGGGAACGGCAGCGGCGCCTCTACGATCATCGTGCGCCTCAGGGGCACCGAGAACAGGACGCCGAGCAAACCGCCCAATCCGGCGATCGCCAGCACCCACAGATAGTCGAAGTCCTCCCAATATCCGAGGATGACCAGCGCCGGCATGGTGAAGATGACGCCCGCGGCGATGGACGACCCGGCCGAGGCGCCGGTCTGCACGATGTTGTTCTCGAGTATCGTGCCGCCGCCGAGCAGGCGAAGCACGCCCATCGATACCACCGCCGCGGGAATCGCGGTCGCCACCGTCAGCCCCGCGAACAGGCCCAGGTACGCGTTCGCCGCAGCCAGGATCACGGCAAGGACGATAGCGAGGATCACCGCGCGCGGTGTCATCTGCGGCATGCTGGCGTTGCTCATCGAGGGCTCCCTGAGGTCTTGTTGTTGTCGTTCGGCGCACTCGCGTAAGCAGGCTCTCACGCTTCTTCAATGCGCACACTGCGCTCGCTCGCCTGGACCTGATCCGGATTTTCGGTATCGCCGACCCTATATAACCCGAAACCGCCCCTGTAGCCATATGCAGCGCAGGGCACTCTTACCATAACGGCTCGTTCAGGCTGGCGAGCCCCGCCGTTCACAAGCCGGAAAAATCTTTGCGCCTCGTGCGATTGTGGTGCTATTTTGCCGCGCGACTGTTTCCAAGCCGGCAGGTGTACTCCATGTTCCGATCTCTCGCAATCGCGACCGCGCTGGTCCTGTCTCTCTGCCAGGGAGCCGCCGCGGCAATTTACGTAAAGGCGGGCCGGCTCGTCGATACCGTCAACGGTGAACTCCGCTCCGACCAGGTGATCGTGATCGAGAACGACAGGATCACGCGCGTAGCCGCCAGCGGTGAAGTGGAGATTCCCGCGGACGCGACGGTCATCGACCTGTCCAGGCAAACGGTGTTGCCGGGCCTGATCGACATGCACACTCACCTGACGGGGGATCATCGATTCCACGGCTACGAATCGCTGGCCATCTCCGTGCCGCGCGAAACGCTGTACGGCGTTTACAACGGGAAGAAGACGCTGCTCGCGGGCTTCACCTCGGTCCGCAACGTCGGCGCCGGCGGTTACAGCGATGTAGCCCTGCGCGACGCGATCAATGCGGGCGAAATCGACGGCCCTCGGATGCGCGCGTCGGGACCGGCTCTCGGCATCACCGGCGGGCACTGCGACAATAACCTGCTGACGGCCGAATACGCGGACCGTGGCGCCGGCGCAGCGGACGGACCCTGGGCGGTGCGTGCCAAGGTGCGCGAGATCATCAAGTACGGCGCGGACGTCATCAAGTTCTGTGCCACGGGCGGAGTCCTGTCGAAAGGCGACAGCGTCGGCGGGCAGCAATACACGCTCGAGGAAATGCAGGCACTGGTCGAGGAAGCGCACCAGCACGAACGCAAGGTTGCCGCACACGCGCATGGCGCCGAAGGCATCAAGGCGGCGATCATCGCGGGCGTGGATTCCATCGAGCACTCGAGCCTCATCGATGCGGAAGGCATCAGGCTCGCGGAGGAACACGGCACGTTCCTCGTCATGGACATCTACAACGACACGTACATACTCGAGCATGGCGCCGCAGTCGGCATGCTGCCGGAGTCGCTCGAGAAAGAACGCCAGATCGGGCAGTTACAGCGCGACAATTTCCGGAAAGCTTTCGAAGGCGGCGCACGCATGGCCTTCGGCAGCGACGGCGGCGTCTACCCGCACGGGGACAACGGCAAGCAGTTCGCGTACATGGTGGAGTACGGCATGACGCCGATGGAAGCGATCCAGGCCGCGACCGTGCACGCCGCGGAACTGATGGGCTGGCCCGAAGACGTGGGCGCGATCGAAGCCGGCCGCTACGCCGATATCATCGCGGTGGACGGCAATCCGCTGGAGAACGTGCGCCTCCTGGAGGAAGTCACCTTCGTAATGAAGGGCGGCAAAGTCTACAAGTCGCCCTGACCGCCGCCATTCTTCGGCGGCGGGGAATCCGCATCTGGGCGTTACGACCGCGGCACCCCGCGAATGCAGGCGCCTACGGCACGACCCGGATTCGCCCCAACTCCTGCGGCGCTATCGGTGAATGCTCCCCCAGGTAAGCCTTCAGCGCATCGATATCCAGCACGCTCTCCACGCGCTCACTGCCCTCGGCAAGCACCGGGAAGCCGTCCCCGCCCCCGGCGAGAAAGCTGTTCACGGTAACCCGGTAACGACCCTCGGCTTCCACGGCACTACCTTCGATGCGGATCGAGGACAGGTCCACCCGTTCCCCGTCCGCCGCGCTCCGGCTCCAGGCATATGCAAACCCTTTCGACGGCATCAGGATGTCCGGAGCAGGCTGCCCCGCCCACTGCTGCTCGAGCAGCGTATCGAGCTGCGCCCCTGTCAAGGTCATGGTGACCAGCGTGTTGCCGAACGGCTGGACTGCCGAGATTTCAGCAAACGTCACTTCACCGTCTTTCTCTGCGCCGGCCGCCACGTAAAGCAGGTCGGTGCGGATGCCGCCGGCATTCATGAACGCGACCTTGGCGCCGGCATCCTGCGTGGCCGCCAGTTGCGCGTCGGCGATTAGGGCGCCCAGCTGGGTGCCACCCGCCTCGTTGGGCTCTTCGGTGATGTCGGCGGTGACCGTGCCGACGATGCTCTGCGAAGCCTTTTCGACGCGAGCGCGGTACTCGTCGACCAGCACGGCGATGTCGGCGGCAGGCTCGACGTCGTGCGTCACCGGCACGTTGTCGATGCTGACGACGGTCATATCGCCGCTCGCAGCATCCAGCCGTGTGTCGATGTCTGTATAAAACCGGCCGCCGGAGCCGGCGCTCGTCACCGGCCGGCCGTCCACGCTGCACAGGTAGTGACGGTGCGTATGGCCGGTGACGAAAAGATCCACGGCGGGATCCGTACGGGTGACGATATCGATGATCGGACCCTGGAAATTCTTGCACTCGTCCTCGCTGCCTTCGGCCGGGTAGCCGCCCTGGTGAATGACGACGACGATCGCCTCGACGTTTTGCCGCCTGATCTCGTCGACGAGCGAATTGATCGTCGCCACCTCGTCCTCGAACGACAGCCCTGCAACGCCCGACGCGACCACGACCGTCGGGGTGTCCTGCAGCGGCATACCGATGAACGCGACGGGAATGCTGGCGACATGCTTGATGATGTACGGACGCAGCAGCGTGTCGCCGGTGTCTTCGACGATGACGTTGGCGCTCAGGATTTCGAACTGCGCGCCGAGGAAGTCTTTGTCACCGCCGCTACGGTCGCCGCCGCGCTGCATGCGCAGGAGCTCTTCCCAGCCCTCGTCGAACTCGTGGTTTCCGGCGGCATTTACGTCGAGCCCGAAGAGGTTCGCCGCCTGGATGGTCGGCTCATCGTGGAACAGGCTGGAGATGAGCGGGCTTGCACCGATCAGGTCGCCGGCTGAAACGGTGATCGTATGGGGAGCGGTGCTCTCGGCGCGCCTGAGGTGAGCGGCGAGCCAGGCAGCGCCGCCGAGGCCCTCCGCCGGCGGCTCGAGGTTCCCATGAAAGTCGTTGATCGCAAGGATCTGGAGATCGATGGCGCCCTCACCGGCTCGGTCGACTGGCTGCGCTTGCTGGCCGCCGCATCCGCAGAGCGCCAGGAACAGCAGCAGCTTTGCCTTCCACGGAAATCGGATAAGGTGCATGTAAAGCCTCGGCTACACGGCCGGCGCAGGACGGCAAACGTTAATTTGAAAGCCGTGGCAACGCAACAACGGGGGATGACATGACCAGTGTGCGGATCTGTATCGTTCTATTGCTATCAGCGTGGGCCCCGCGCTCGGAAGCCGAATTGCCTTCGCCTGACGACAATCCGCAAGGGTGGCTGCTGGCGTTCGTCGACGTGGAGACCACGGGCGTGACGCCGGGCTACCACGAGATGATCGACATCGGCGTGATCATCGCCGATCTGGAGGGACGCGAGATCGACCGCCTGTTCCTGCGCGTCATGCCGACACATCCCGAACGGACCAGCAAGGAGGCCGCTGCGATCAACGGGTTTTCAGTGGAGCGATGGCGAACGCTCGATGCGCTGTCCCCGGAAGAAGCCGTCGCACAGCTAATCGCCTTCCACGAGGCGGCGGCCGGCGACCGCCGTGTGCTGATGGTCGCGCACAACGCCCAGTTCGACGCGGCCTTCGTGGAATTCCTGCTGCGGGGCGCCGGCCACCGGCGCGACGAGCTTTACTACTATTACGTGCTCGACATTCCGTCGATGGCGTGGAGTCTCGGGCTGCGCCTGTTGCACGGCCAGCGCCTGGCGGAGTTCTTCGGTATCGAGGACGAACCGCGCACGGCGCTGGAGCACACCGGGATCACAGGAGCGGACCTCAACCTGCGGATGTATCGTGAGATCCTGACGTATCGCGATGGATCTTCCTGACACCGGAGCCGCTAGGCGAATAGTCCTGGCGCCTACTTAGAGGCAAGGGTTCGCAGCCGTAGAGCGCGAACGATCGTATGGAATGCTGTGGAGGTCGCCAGCCCCTTCAGGGAGCCCGGCAGGACGTCGGCTGTACCCACCGGCGCCACGCACGCCGCGCGGGGCAGTTCCGGCGCATCAGCTCCGC
>DATABW010000006.1:0-5763 GCA_036259375.1 Woeseiaceae bacterium | reverse complement strand
GCCCGCTGCGGCTGCGGCGAACTGCCTTCGAGATGCTTTTAATCGCTTCGTCCTGGCTGACGACTCGCTTGTGCAAGTCTTCTTCCATTTTCATCAGGCGCAAGCTGTCCTCGGTCGTCATCCGCGTGAGCGGAATGCCCGTCATCTTCGAGACAACCTCGGCAATGACTTCCTCGTCCACGACGCCGTCGGCTTCGCGAGACTTCTCGCGCCAGTCACGGGTGATGGTCTGCTTCTTCTTCTTCAGCTTGTCCGCCTGATCGCGAAGCGCGGCCGCCTTCTCAAAGTCTTGATTGGCGACAGCCTCTTCCTTCTCCTTGTTCAGGCGTTCGACTTCCTCGTCGATTTCCTTCAGATCTGGCGGCTTGGTCATCGCCTTCAGCCGCACGCGAGCGCCGGCTTCGTCGATGACGTCGATCGCCTTGTCCGGCAGGCGCCGGTCGTTGATGTGCTTCGCCGCCAGCTCTGCAGCGGCCTCGATGGCCTCGGGCTCGTAGGTGACGCCGTGATGCTCCTCGAAGCGCGTCTGCAGGCCGCGCAGGATCGCGATGGTCTCCTCCAGGCTCGGCTCCGGCACGTCGATTTTCTGGAAACGCCGCGCGAGCGCGTGGTCCTTCTCGAAGACGCCGCGGTACTCGGAATACGTGGTGGACCCGATGCAGCGGATTTCCCCGTTCGCCAGCACCGGCTTGATCAAATTCGAGGCGTCCATCACGCCGCCCGAGGCGGCGCCCGCGCCGATAACTGTGTGAATCTCGTCAATGAAGAGGATGGCGCCCGGATCTTCGCGGATCTCGGCAATTACCGCCTTCAGGCGTTTCTCGAAATCGCCGCGGTACTTCGTGCCGGCGATCAGGGTGCCCATGTCGAGCGCGTAAATGGTGCTCTCGCGCAGCACCTCCGGCACCTGCTCTTCCACGATCAGGCGCGCGAGCCCCTCGGCCAGGGCGGTTTTGCCGACACCGGCATCGCCGACGTACAGGGGATTGTTCTTGCGGCGGCGGCACAGGATCTGCACCGTCCTCTCAATTTCGACATCGCGGCCGATCAACGGATCGATCTTACCCTCGAGGGCGCGCTTGTTCAGGTTGGTCGCGTACAGGTCGAGCGCGCGCGAATCCTGCTCGCCATCCCTTTCCTCAGCGATTTCCTGCTCTTCCTCGGAACCGTCGCCCCGGAGCTGCGGCATGCCGTGGGAAATGTAGTTGACCACGTCGAGCCGCGTAATGTCCTGCAGGCCGAGAAAGTACACCGCTTGCGACTGCTTCTCGCTGAAGATGGCGACCAGCACGTTACTGCCCGTGACTTCCTTTTTTCCGCTGGACTGCACGTGGAAAACAGCCCGCTGCAGCACGCGCTGGAAACCCAGGGTCGGCTGCACGTCGCCCTCGTCTTCGAGTGGCATCAGGGGCGTTGCTTCGTCGATGAATTCCGTGAGCTGGCGCCGCAACTGGGCGATGTTCGAGTTGCAGGCCTTCAGGATTTCGTGGACCTTCGGAATGTCCAGCAAAGCGAGCAGCAGGTGTTCCACCGTCATGAACTCATGACGCCGGTCCCTGGCGTTCTGGAACGCTTCATTCAGGCAAAATTCGAGTTCACTGCTCAGCATTGGCTATTACTCAGGTCAACAATTCTCAATCCGTATCGAGATATTCGGTCGCCCGCATTGCGGGTTCCTGGGGAGACTTGGTCCCGAAGACGTCCGGGTTTCAAGACTCCTCCATGGTACACAGCAACGGATGTTGTTGCTGCTGTGCGATTTTGGTCACCTGCGCGACCTTGGTTTCGGAAATCTCGTAGCTGTACACGCCACAGATGCCCTTGCCTTTGGTGTGCACCTCGAGCATTACGCGGGTCGCGCGGGAGCGCTCCATCCCGAAAACCGTCTCGAGGACCTCGACGACGAACTCCATCGGCGTATAGTCGTCATTCAATAGTATGACCCGATACAGCGGCGGACGTTTCAGCTTCGGACGCGCTTCTTCGATCGCCACGTCGCGATCGTGGATTCGGGTCCCGGACTGGTCTCTGTCAGGCATAACTCAGAAAATAGCAACGCATCGCAATATTTCAAATTCCCGGTGTCACAGTGTGTAAGGGCACCGGCCAAGGCCATTATATATGGGGACCCGATGACGCATCTCCACACTTCGCGCCCTCGCGGACCGGCGAACCGACCGCCGCCGCCCGCGAATCGCGGTCCACGGCCGGGCTTCACGTCTGGACTTAAAAACAACCTATAGATGATTGGACGTAAACGGATTTTTGGCGGTTCAGACTTGTCTGCCCGGCCGGCGACGCCGTATCATGGCCACTCCTTACGGCGACTCGGCCAAGGAACTGGGGGTTCGGCACGGCGATGACAAGCGAAGCAAAATGGTCCGATTTCAGGAACCTCGATCGTGAGCGCGCCGTGACCGCCGTGCACGAGCTGCTGCCGAAGTGGGTCGCCATCCTGCTGGTGGTGGCAATCGCCTGGCAGCTTGCGCGGATCGTCTGGATGCTGGTCCCGGGCGCGGCCATCGGCGACCCGATCGAGGCCCGCCCGGCAAGGGCTGCCGGTACCGCCCCCTCGGCCGCCGGCGGCGTCGATGTGCAGGCCATTGCCGCCGCCCACCTGTTCGGCCGGGCTGATCCTGCCGCTGCGCCAACCGCGGCGCCGCCGCCGCAGGAGGTCCACGAGGACCTGGCCGAAACACGCCTGAACCTGTCCCTCCGGGGCACGATCGCCGCTACGGAAGGTGAAGGCTCGATGGCGATCATTGCCGCGCAGGGACGCGACGAGACGGTGTACGCGATCAGCGATACCGTGCTGCCCGGCACCACCCTTCACGCGGTATATCCGGATCGGGTGATCCTGAATCGTGGCGGCGCCCTGGAGGCCCTGAAGTTGCCCAAGGAGTTCCCGGAAGGCGGCCCGACCGTCCGGCGCAGCGTCCCGACGACCACGGAGGCGCCGGACCCGACGCCGAGCATCCAGCAGGTAGTCACCCAGAACGTGACGAAGCTCGCCGACGTGATCCGCCCCACTCCCTACTTTGTCGGCGGTGAGCAGCAGGGCTATCGGGTTTATCCCGGCCGGGACCGAAAGCAGTTCGCGGCCCTCGGGCTGCGGCCGGGAGACCTTATCAAAAGCGTGAACGGCGCATCGCTCACCGATCCGCAACAGGCCATGGAGATATTCCAGAACCTCGGCAGCGCCGACCAGGTGACGGTAACCGTCGAACGAAACGGTCAGCCGCAGGTGTTGACCTTGAGCACGGCCCAGTTGACTCTCGACAACGAGCAATAACGAAAAGAGACGCAGCATGCACCGACAGCAGATATTCGTGTTCGCCCGCTGGCTCGGCACAGTCGCGCTCTGCCTGCTGCTGCCGGCAGCCTTTGCGCAGCAGGCCACAACCACGATCACGCCGAACTACAAGGAAGCCGACATCCGCCAGATCGTGGAAGCTGTCAGCGCGGTCACGGACAGGAATTTCATCCTGGATCCGCGGGTGAATGCCAAGGTGACGATGCTGTCTTCGACGCCGATGTCGCCGGAGGCCTTTTACGAGGCGTTCCTGTCGGTGCTCGAGGTGCACGGCTACGTCGCCGTCGAGACCGGCGACGTCGTCAAGATCATTCCGGACGCCGCGGCGCGCCAGTACCCGACGGCCATAGCCGACGGAGCGGATACCCTCGAAGACATGGTGACCCGGGTCATCGAGGTTCAGAACGTCAACGCCGCGCAGCTCGTGCCGATCCTGAGGCCGCTGATTCCGCAGTATGGGCACCTCGCCTCGCCGCCCGGCTCCAACATGCTGATCATTTCGGACCGGGCGGCGAACGTCGAACGCATCATCAGCATCATCCGCCGCATCGACGTCTCGACGGAGGACGACGTGGAGGTCGTGCGTCTCGAGCATGCCTCGGCGGCCGAGGTGGTCAGGGTCCTGACGTCGCTCGCCCAGGCGCCGCGATCCGACGGCATGCCGGTGACGATCAGCATGGTCGCGGATCCGCGCACCAACAGCGTTCTCATCGGCGGCGAGAAAACCGAGCGCCTGCGGCTGCGCGCCTTGATTGCGCACCTCGACACGCCGCTCGAGGACGGCGGCTCGACCCAGGTTCGCTACCTGCGCTACTCCGATGCCGAGGAACTGGCCGCCAAGCTGCAGGAGCATTTCGCCGGCTTGCAGGCAGCCGCGGCGCAAGGCAATGCGGCCCCTGCAGCGGGCGGGGCCGCGACGGACGAAGTCAGCGTCTGGGCGGACCTCCAGACGAACGCCCTGGTGGTCAACGCGCCGCCGAAGATGATGCGTTCGCTGATGAGCATCGTGGACAAGCTGGATATCCGCCGTCCGCAGGTGCTGGTCGAGGCGATCATCGTCGAGATAACGGCGGACAAGACTTCCGAGCTGGGCGTCACCTGGGCGGTGGACGGCAGCAACGACAACAACGCGGTGGGCGTCACCAATTTCCCGGACGCCGGTCCCGGCATCGTGCAGCTCGGGGCGGCGCTCGGTGGAGAGGGCACGGTCGATCCGAGCAACCTGATCGGTGCCGGCGTGACCTTCGGGGTCGGGCGGATCAGTGATTCCGGTACGAGCTTCGCGGCCATTCTGCGGGCGCTGCAGGGCGATGCGGACACCAACATCATCTCGACACCCACCCTGGTGACCACGGATAACGAAGAGGCAAGCCTGAACGTCGGCCAGGAAGTGCCGTTCCTCACGGGATCCTTTTCCAACACGGGCACCGGCACGGGCGGCGGTGTCATCAACCCCTTCCAGACCATCCAGCGTGAACAGATCGGTGTGCAGCTCACGATCACCCCGCAGATCAGCGAGGGCAACACGCTCATCCTCGACATCTCCCAGGAGATTTCCAGCATCGCGCCGTCGGCGCAGGGCGCGGTCGACATCATTACGAACCAGCGCACGATCGATACGACCGTGATCGTCGAGGACGGCGATATTCTCGTGCTGGGCGGACTCATCGAAGACACGCTGCGCGAAAGCAACCAGCGCGTTCCGATCCTCGGCAGCATCCCCATTCTCGGCCACCTTTTCCGCAGCAGCAGCACCGACAAGGTGAAGACGAACCTGATGGTCTTTATTCATCCTCGAATCCTGCGGGACGATAGGCAGGCGGCGTACGAGACCGAAGCGAAGTACAATTACCTTCGCGACCTGCAGCAGGAGAATCGGCCTGGAATCGGCCCCGACGTTCCGCTGCTGCCGGGAGCAGAGCGGCCGATGTTGCGTCCGCTCGACGAGTACGACCGCTCCCCTTCCCGCAACGTGCCGCCGCCGAGGGACGGTACGTCATCGGTGCCGGACGACCGGCCACCGGACCCCTGACCACTGCTTCATGGCCACTCATTCCGACATCATCCTGGAGACCGAGGACGCGACCGCCCCGAACGAGCTGGAACTCGTCGAGCCGGTTGCCGCGGCGCGCCCCCTGCCCTTTTCATTCGCGAAGCGGCACGGCGTCCTGATCCGGGAGATTCGCCACGGCAGGGCCGATACCGTGTACCGCGCCGGGGCATCCCCGCTCGTCATTGCCGAGGCTCGCCGCTTCGCGGGCGTCCCCCTGGAGCTGACGCGGGTCACGCCGGCGGCGTTCGATGCCATGCTGCAGCAGACGTACGAACAGGGCAGCCACAAGGCGATGCAGATGGTCGGGGATCTCGACGAGCAGACGGACCTGCTGCAGGTGGCGCAGGAGCTGCCGGAGCCTTCCGACTTGCTGGAAAGCGACGACGATGCGCCCATC
>DATABW010000005.1:0-11221 GCA_036259375.1 Woeseiaceae bacterium | reverse complement strand
CCAGGTGGTTGGTCGGCTCGTCCAACAGCAGCATGTCCGGTTCCGAAAGCAGCAGCCGGCACAGCGCGACGCGCCGCCGCTCGCCTCCCGAAAGCTTGCGAACGTCGGCGTCCCAGGGCGGCAGGCGCAGCGCCTCGGCGGCGACTTCGAGCTTGCGGTCCAGCTCCCAGCCGCCGGCGGTATCGATGGCGTCCTGCAGCTTGCCCTGTTCCTCGAGCAGCGCGTTCATCTGCTCGTCATCCATGGGCTCGGCGAACCGCATGCTTATCTCGTTGAACCGCTCGAGGAGCGCCGCGGTTTCCGCCACGCCCTCCTGCACGTTCCCGCGCACGTCCTTGTCCGGGTCGAGCTCCGGTTCCTGCGGCAGGTAACCGATGTTGATGCCCGGCTGCGGGCGGGCCTCGCCCTCGTGCTCGCGATCGATGCCGGCCATGATCCGCAGCAGCGTGGATTTGCCGGAGCCGTTCAGCCCCAGCACGCCGATTTTCGCGCCGGGGAAGAAGCTCAGGGAGATGTCCTTGAGGATGTAACGTTTCGGCGGGACGACTTTCGCCACCCGGTTCATTGTGTAGATGTATTGCGCCATACTTGATCGATGAGGGACGAAACCGCGCATTATAGAGAACCGTGACCCGCCGATGACAGACGTACGCGCCGAAACTCAGCCGGTCCTGGTCTATCGCGGCAGTGCGCTGGCGAATTACGGCTTCGGCAAAGACCATCCGTTCGGTCCCGATCGCCACGACGTATTCCAGGCGGAGCTCGCCGCGACCGCTCCCGGAGCCGCGATCCGCTACGGCGAGCCGCGGCGCGCGACCATCGACGAACTGGCGCTTTTCCATACCGCCGATTACATCGAGCGCGTATCGCGGCTCTCCGGAGAGGGATCCACGGAATTTCTAGACGCCGGCGATACCCCGTGCTTCCCCGGCGTGTTCGAAGCCGCCTGCGACGTGGTCGGGACCACACTCGCCGCCGTGGATGCGGTGATGCGGGGCGATGCCGGCCGCGCGTTCGTGCCGATCGCCGGCCTGCACCACGCCGCGCGCGGGGGCGCAGCGGGCTTCTGCGTCTTCAATGACTGCGGGGTCGCGATCGAATACCTGCGGAAAGAGCACGGCCTCCGGCGCATCGCCTACGTGGACATCGACGCGCACCACGGCGACGGCGTCTTCTACGGCTTCGAGGACGACCCCGACGTTATCTTCGCCGACCTGCATGAGGACGGCCGTTTCCTCTATCCCGGGACCGGCGCCGCAAACGAGACCGGCACCGGTCCCGCGGAGGGCACCAAGCTGAACATACCGATGCCGCCGGGTGCCGGCGATGACGAGTTCCGCGACGCTTGGCCGCGCGTTCTTGCGTATCTCGAGGAAGCTGCACCGGAGTTCATCATCCTGCAGTGCGGCGCCGACAGCCTCGCAGGCGACCCGATCACTCACCTGCGTTATACGGAAGAAGCCCATGCCGCCGCCGCGCGCGACCTGTGCGAGCTCGCGGATCGGCACGCTTCCGGCCGCATCGTCGGTACCGGCGGCGGCGGTTACAACCGGCGGAACCTTGCCCGCGCGTGGACGCGCGTGGTGCAAGCGTTCGCGGCAGCCCTGTAGGAGCCCGAACCAGGGGCGACGCGGCATTTATGGCCGCAGTCGCGCGTGAGACGGGCTCCTGCAGTGGCTCGTGTTTGATTCCGGCGGCGGGGTAGGGTGCAATTGCGGAGTTCCCGCCCCCTCCCAGGAGATCCCGCCGCATGTACGTCGAGACACCGACCATCGAGGAGTTCGATTCCGAGCTGTTCCAGGCCATCGCCAACGAGACGCGTCGCCAGGAAGAGCACATCGAGTTGATCGCCTCGGAGAATTACGCGAGCCCGCGCGTGCTGGAAGCGCAGGCGTCGGTGCTCACCAACAAGTACGCGGAGGGCTATCCCGGCAAACGCTATTACGGCGGGTGCGAGTACGTCGACGTTGCGGAGACGCTCGCGATCGAGCGGGCCAAACAGCTGTTCGGCGCCGATTTCGCCAACGTGCAGCCGCATTCGGGTTCGCAGGCGAACGCGGCGGCATGCCTCGCGCTGCTCGAACCGGGCGATACGATCCTCGGGATGAGCCTTTCGGACGGGGGTCACCTGACGCACGGCGCGAAGGTGAATTTTTCCGGGAAGCTGTTCAATGCCGTGCAGTACGGCGTGGTCGCGGAAACCGGCTTGCTGGACTACGAGCAAGTGGAGGCACTCGCACGCGAACACGAGCCGCGCATGATCATCGCCGGGTTTTCCGCCTACTCGCGCGTTCTCGACTGGCAGCGCTTCCGCGAGATCGCCGACAGCGTGGGCGCGTGGCTGATGGTCGACATGGCGCACGTCGCGGGACTCGTGGCCGCGGGCGTCTATCCCAATCCGGTGCCGATCGCCGACGTGGTGACCACGACGACGCACAAGACATTGCGCGGTCCGCGCGGCGGACTCATTCTCGCGCGCGAGAACGGCGAGATCACGAAGAAGTTCAACTCGCTGGTATTCCCCGGCCTCCAGGGCGGGCCATTGATGCACGTGATTGCCGCAAAAGCGGTCGCGCTGCTGGAAGCCTTGCAGCCGGAGTTCAAGACCTACCAGAGGAAAGTCGTCGACAACGCCCGGGAGATGGCCGCCGTATTCGTCGAACGCGGCTTTTCGGTGGTCTCCGGCGGCACGGACAACCACCTGCTGCTGCTTTCTCTCATCGACAAGGACATCACCGGCAAAGACGCCGACGCCGCTCTCGGCCGCGCCAACATCACGGTGAACAAGAACGCGGTGCCGCGCGATCCGCGCTCGCCCTTCGTTACGAGCGGGCTGCGCCTCGGCACGCCGGCGATCACGACCCGCGGTTTCGGCGCCGCCGAAACCCGCACCGCGACCGGCTGGATCTGCGACATCCTCGAGGACCTGGAGAACGAGGCACTGATCCGGCGCGTGCAGAAGCAGGTGCTGGAGCTGTGCAAGCGTTTCCCGGTTTATGGGTTGTAGGAGCCCGCATTGGGGGCGATGCCCCGAAGGGGGCGTGGCCCGCGATACGGGCTCCTGCAGCGCAGGATGAACGCGGGTAGCCACCGATGTATTGCCCTTTTTGCAGTCACGAAGAGACCAAGGTGATCGACTCCCGGTTGGCCGCCGACGGCCGGCAGGTGCGGCGGCGGCGGCAGTGCCTCGACTGCAACGAGCGCTTCACGACCTTCGAGACCGCCGAGCTGGTGATGCCGCGGCTGATCAAGTCCGACAAGAGCCGCCAGCCGTTCGACGAGGACAAGCTCCGCAACAGCATGGTGCGGGCGCTGGAGAAGCGGCCGGTGCCGGCGGACGAGTTCGAGGAGGCGATCGGGCGGTTGGTGCACAAGCTGCGGACCATGGGCGAGCGCGAGGTGCCCTCTCGCCTGGTCGGCGATCTCGTCATGGAGGAACTGCGCTCGCTGGACGAGGTGGCCTACGTGCGCTTCGCGTCCGTGTATCGCCGATTCCAGGACGTCACCGAGTTCCAGGAGGAGATACAGCGCCTGCAGGAGATTTCAACCACGGCGGCGAACCGCGAACAGATGTCGCTCCTGCCGGACCTGCCGCCGAAGAAGCGCTGAACACCGCATGACGGATTTCTCGCCCGCCGATCACCGCTACATGGCGCGCGCCCTGCAGCTCGCCGCGAAGGGCATGACGACCGCGCACCCCAATCCGCGGGTCGGCTGCGTCCTGGTGCGGGACGGCGAAATCGTCGGTGAGGGCTGGCACCGCGCGGCCGGTGAAGCGCATGCCGAAGTGAACGCCATCCGGGATGCCGGCGGCGCGGCCGCGGGCGCGGTCGCTTACGTGACGCTCGAACCGTGCGCGCATACCGGCAGGACGCCTCCGTGCGTCAATGCGCTCATCAAGGCCGATCTCGCCGAGGTCGTCTTCGCGCATGAAGACCCGTCGTCCCGCGCTCCCCGGTCGGGCAGGGCGCTGCTCGAGGCGGCAGGCATCCGCGTCCGCGCGGGGCTCAAACGAACGGAAGCGCGCCGCCTCAACCGCGGCTTTTTTTCGAGAATCGAGCGCGGCCGGCCGTTCGTCCGCGTGAAGATCGCCGCCAGCCTCGACGGCGGCACCGCCATGCGCAGCGGCGAGAGCCGGTGGATCACCGACGAGGCAGCGCGCCGGGACGTGCAGCGGTTACGGGCAACCTCGGGCGCGATCCTGACCGGCGTGGGCACGGTCCTGGCGGACAACCCGTCCCTGGATGTGCGCGATGCGCCGCAAGTGCTCAAGCAGCCCTTGCGTGTGATCCTCGACAGCCGGCTGCGCACGCCGCCCGGTGCGCGGATCCTGGGCCTGCCCGGCGCCACCGCGATTTTCTGTGCCGACGACACGGGGCGGGCGGCGCTCGACAGGCCGGGAATATCGATTCATGCCGTCGCTGGCGAGGAGGGCCGCGTCGACCTGCCCGGCATGCTCTCGAAGCTGGGAGAGCTCGCCATCAACGACGTGCTGGTCGAGGCGGGGCCGGTGCTCTCCGGCGCGTTCCTCCTGGCCCGGCTCGCCGACGAGCTTGTGATTTATCAGGCGCCCCATATCATGGGCAGCGAAACACGGCGAATGTTCGACACGCCGGGGATGGCAGCACTGGCCGACCGGCAGGCGTTCGAGGTCGTTGACGTTCGCCGGACGGGCGCTTGCCTTCGCGTTACGGCGCTCCCGGCGGCCGGCGAACAATGGCAGTGACACTGGATACTACAATGTTTACGGGAATCATCAGGGCGGTGGGGACGGTCGAGCGGATAGCGCCGCGAGGCGGCGATCTCAGTTTCTCGATCCGCGCACCGGAGTTCCCGTGGAGCGAGCAACGCCGTGGTGACAGCATCGCCGTCAATGGCGTGTGCCTGACGATCGTCGAGCTCCGCCCCGACGGCTTCGTGACCGACGTCTCCGCGGAGACGCGCGACGTGACCGCCCTGTGCAATCTGGCTCCCGGCGACGGTGTCAACCTGGAGCCGGCGCTCGCGATGGGCGATCGTCTCGGCGGGCACCTGGTCAGCGGTCACGTCGATTGCGTCGGCACCGTCAGCGACACGCGGCGCGATGCGCGCTCCACCCGGCTGCGCATCGGGCTGCCCGCCGGTTACCGGCGTTATCTCGCGAAGAAGGGATCGGTCTGCGTCGACGGGGTGAGCCTTACCGTCAACGAGGTAACAGCAGACGCCTTCGAGGTGAATATCATTCCCCACACGCTCGATGCCACGATCGCGGGAAGTTATGCGACGGGCACGCGCGTCAACATCGAAGTCGACCTGGTCGCTCGCTACCTGGAGAGCCTCCTCGGCGGACGCGACCAAAGCGAAATCTCGCGCGATTTCCTGAGAGCTAATGGCTATGCCTGAAAATACGATCGTCAATCCCGCCGCGGCAGACAGCCCCTTCAGTTCCATTGAAGACATCGTGGCGGACATTCGCGCCGGCAAGATGGTCATCATGGTCGACGACGAAAATCGTGAAAACGAAGGCGACCTCATCATGGCGGCCGCAAAGGTGCGGCCGGAAGACATCAACTACATGGCCCGTTACGGACGCGGTCTCATCTGCCTGACGATGACGCGCGAACGCTGCGCGCAGTTGCGGCTGCCGCTGATGGTCCACGACACCGACCAGCGGCATGCCACCAACTTCACGGTGTCCATCGAAGCCGCCGAAGGCATCACGACGGGTATCTCCGCGCACGATCGCGCGCGCACCGTGCAGCTGGCGGTGGCGCCCGATGCGCGCCCGGAGCACCTGAGCCAGCCCGGTCACATCTTTCCGGTCATGGCGCAGCCGGGCGGCGTACTGACGCGCGCCGGCCACACCGAAGCCGGTTGCGATCTCGCGCGCCTCGCGGGCTTCGAGCCGGCCGCGGCGATCGTCGAGATCCTCAACGAGGACGGCAGCATGGCCCGCCGGCCCGACCTGGAGAAGTTCTCGAGAGATCACAAGGTCAGGATCGGCACTATCGCCGACCTGATCCGGTACCGCCTCGAAAAGGAGCGTTACGTCGAGCGCATCGCCGAGCAGGACGTTACGACGGCGCACGGCGAATTCCGGCTCTATTGCTATGACGATCACGTCAACCGCACTGTGCACGTGGCGCTGGCGAAAGGGGATGTCGGGCCGGGCAGCGAACCATTGGTGCGCGTGCACATCCAGGACACGCTCGGTGACATTCTCGGGGTGAAAAGCCCGGTGCTCGGCTGGCCGCTGGACAGCGCGATCGAGCGGATTGCACGGGAGGAGAGCGGCGTCCTCGTCGTCCTCCGCGGCCAGGAGTCGCCTCGGGAGCTCATGGAAACGGTCGAGTCGCTGCGGCAGCCTCGCAACGACCTTGACGCGCGCCGTCAGGGCGAGGCGGTGCTGAAAACCTACGGGGTCGGCGCGCAGATCCTGAAGGATCTCGGCGTGCAGCGCATGCGGGTGCTGTCCGCGCCCAAGCAGATGCACGGTATCTCCGGCTTCGACCTGGAAATCACCGAATACGTGACGTAGGAACCCGGAATGAACGAGCACAAAGCATGCAAAAAATAAAAACCATCGAAGGCGAACTCGCGATCCGCGACGCGAAATTCGTGATCGTCGCCTCCCGCTTCAACGACTATATCGTCGAGTCGCTGGTCAAGGGCGCCGTCGGCTGTTTACGCCGCCACGGCGCGAACGATGCGGACCTCGAGCTCGTCCGTGTGCCCGGCGCCTTCGAGCTCCCGCTGGCGGTCGAGAAGGTCGCCGCCTCCCGCCGCGCAGACGGCATTGTCGCACTCGGCGCGGTCATCCGCGGCGCGACTCCGCATTTCGACCACGTGTCGAACGCCTGCATGCAGGGTCTCTTCGCCGCCTCCCGTACCCACGGCGTTCCCATCGGCATTGGCGTCCTGACCGTCGAGTCCATCGAGCAGGCCATCGAGCGCGCCGGCACCAAGGCAGGCAACAAGGGCGAGGAAGCCGCCCTCGCCGCGATCGAGATGGTGAACCTCCTGCGCCGCCTCGATTAGCGCCGGACCCGCCGGCATGGTCCGTTAGCCGTCAAAGCCGTCCGACCCTGGCGGATGCAGGCGGGTAGAATGCCGGACTCATGAGCAAGCCCGATTCGACAGGACCGCGCGGGCGCGCCCGCGAACTGCTGGTGCAGGCGCTGTACCAGATGCAGGTAGCCGGGCACGACCACCGTGAACTGCTGGCGCAGTTCCGGGCGCGGCGCGACTACGAGCGTGTGGATCGCGAGTATTTCGACGAGGCGCTGCGCGCGATCCTGGAAGCGCAGGGGGCGCTGGAGGAGCAGGCCGCGGAATACGCCGACCGGCCGCTCGTGCAGCTCGATCCGGTAGAGCGCGGCATCCTGCTGCTGGGGTTCTACGAATTGCGCGACCGGCTGGAAGTCCCGTATCGGGTCGTCATCAACGAGGCGGTCAACCTTGCGAAGCGTTTCGGCGCGGAGGACGGGCACAAGTACATCAACGCCGTTCTCGATCGCGCCGCGGAACAGATGCGGCCCGCGGCCGAGCGTACGAAGCGGGGTGGATGAGTTCGAGCTGATTCGCCGCTATTTCGTCCGCCAGGGCGACGCCCGCGGCGTGCTGGTCGGCATCGGCGACGACGGGGCGGTGCTGTCGCCCTCGCCGGGACGTGCGCTGGTCTCGGTGGTGGATACGCTGGTTGAAGGTGTGCACTGGCCGGCGGAGCTGCCGCCGGCAGGGGTCGGCTTTCGCTCGGTTGCGGTGAACGTCTCGGACGTCGCGGCGATGGGCGGCCGCCCGTGCTGGATGACGCTCGCGCTGACACTCGCGGACGCCGACGAACAGTGGCTGGGCGAGTTCGCCGCGGGACTGTTCGATGCGGCGGAGCAGTACGGCGTAATCCTGGTCGGCGGCGACGTGACCCGCGGATCGCAGACCGTCGTCAGCGTGCAGGTCACCGGGGATGTCGATCCTCGGCACGTTCTGAGGCGCTCGGGCGCCAGCGCCGGCGACAACCTTTATGTCACCGGGAGCACGGGCGACGCGGCTGCGGGGCTGGCGCTGCTCCGGAGGCGTGGGCAGGAAAGCGAGGCAGACCGGCAGTACCTGATCGCGCGGTTTGCACGCCCGCGGGTTGCGCTGGACTTTGCCGCGTCAATTGCGCGCATCGCCAGCGCCGCGATCGACGTTTCAGACGGCCTTTACGCGGATGCGGGGAAGCTGCTCGCGGCCAGCGGCGCCGGCGGTCGCATTGAAGCGGACCGGGTACCCGTCTCCGACGCTCTGCGAAGGTTGTATCCGGAAGCGGAGCGTCTGAAACAAGCGCTCTCGGGCGGCGACGATTACGAACTGTGCTTCACCGCCGATCCGGCCGTCGAGGCGGAGATCTTCGATGCGGGCGAACGGCACGCGGTGCGGGTGACCCGCATCGGCACGGTTGAAGACGGCGACCGCCTCGTGTGCATGCGCGACGGGGCCGAGGTCGCATTCGCCGATCCTGGCTACCGGCACTTCGCATGAGCGCCGGGGGGGCACACGTCGCGGCCGGAGAGGTGCGCGCAAAGGTGCTGCGCGATCCGGTCCTGTTCGTCGCATTCGGGTTCGGCTCGGGTCTGGCACCGGCCGCTCCGGGCACGGTCGGGTCGGCTCTCGGCGTGTTGGTCGCGTGCGCTATGGCCGGTGCGGCATTCGAGTGGCGGATGTTCGCCGGCGCGATTTTGCTCGCGGCCGGTTTCCTGCTCTGCGGAACCGCTGCGCGCCGCATCGGTGTGCGCGACCATTCCGGGATCGTGCTGGACGAGATCGCGGCGATGTATCTCGTGCTGCTGTTTGTGCCGCCGTCCGTGCTTTTGTGGACACTGGGTTTTGCGCTGTTCCGGCTGTTCGACATCTGGAAACCCTGGCCGATTCGGGACCTGGATCACAGACTCTCCGGGAGCGCGGGAATTATGCTCGATGACCTCGCAGCCGCTCTTTATGCCGCACTAATCCTACGTTTTGGCGGGTGGCTAATGGTCTGAGCAGTCGAAGATTTATGTCCACCAGCGTTACCGAACTGAAACGCTCGTCCGACGTGCCGGAGAAGATCGGCAAATACGTCATCATCAACAAAGTGGGCAAAGGCAGCACCGGAACGGTCTACCTGTCGCACGATCCCTATTACCGCCGCGACGTCGCCATCAAGGTCTACAACATCGAGGAAGACTCCGACCCGGACCGGGCGCGCGTCTCCCGCAAGATGTTCTTCAACGAGGCGCACATGGTCGGCATGCTGCAGCATCCGAACATCATGCCGATCTACGACGCGGGCGAGGAAGACGGCAAGTACTACGTCGTCACCGAACACATCCAGGGCGCTCGCACCCTGGCCGCGTATTGCCGGCCGGACAACCTGCTGCGCGTCGACGACGTCGTCGAGATCATCTACAAATGCGCGAAGGCGCTGCATTACGCCCACGGCCGGGGCGTCATTCACCGCGACATCAAACCGAGCAACGTGATGCTCACGACGGACAACGACGTCCGCATCATCGACTTCGGAATCGCCATCGTGAACGGCTCGGAGATCTCGCGGATCGAAGGCATCGCGGGCTCACCCAGCTACATGTCGCCGGAGCAGGTGCAGTCGGAGGAGCTCACCCCGCGCTCCGACATCTACTCACTGGGCGCGGTGCTGTACGAGCTGCTGACCGGGTTCCGGCCGTTCCGCGCCGATAATCTTTCGAAGCTCCTGCACCAGATCGTGTACGCGACCCCGCCGCCCATCCATACCTATCGCGACGACCTGCCCGAAGAGCTCGAGAACGTGGTCGCGATGTGCCTGCAGAAGGACGCCGGCAAGCGATGCGCGAGCGGCAACGCGATGGCGGCGGACCTGACACGCGTGCACAAGGACCTGCGCGCCAAGTACGACAGCCTGGATTACCAGGAACATTTCGACCTGCTGCGCACGCTCACGTTTTTCCACGAGTTCTCCCATGCGGAGATCTGGGAAGTGCTGCGCGCGAGCGACTGGCACGAGTACAAGGACGGCGAGGACATCGTCCGGGAAGGCGAGATGGACGATCGCTTCTACATCATCGTCTCCGGCAAAGCGGAAGTGGAGGCCAACCACAAGCGGCTGGGCGTTCTGTCGAACGGCGATTGTTTCGGCGAGACGAGCTACGTGCGCGGCGCCAAACGCACGGCTTCGATCCGCGCCAGCGGCAACGTGACCATCCTGCGCGTCAGTTCCACGCTGATGGAGCAGGTCTCATCGGCCTGCCAGCTGCGCTTCAACAAGGTGTTCCTGCGCTCGCTCATCACCCGCCTGCAGGGCGACGCGGCCAAGACCGCGGCCTCCTAGGACTCGTCCACCTCGAATTCCTCCAGCGCTTCCTCCCCCCCGGCGCTCTTCAGGAGTATCTCGACCCGCTGTTCCGCATCCTTGAGCGCCGCCTGGCAGCTGCGCGTCAGCTTGATGCCCTCTTCGAACTTCTGCATGGCGGTTTCCAGCGGCAGCTCACCGCCTTCGAGCTCGTCGATGAGCGCTTCGAGATCCTGCAGGGATTTTTCGAGGTTCAGGGGCTTGTCGTCCGCCATGCTGCCGCCGTTTGTGCCGATGCGCTGCGAAAGAGGCGCGCTACGCTAACCCGCTTGGCTACCGGGGTCAACGCGGCGGCAGTCCGTTGACAAGCCACCGCCCCCGGCTTAGAGTGACCGCCCATTAGACTAAGTCTAAATGATGACATCGAAGACGCTGAGAGGTACGACCCCATGTCATTGAAAGGCACCAAAACCGAAACGAACCTGAAGGACGCGTTTGCCGGTGAATCGCAGGCAAACCGCCGCTACCTGTACTTCGCCGCCAAGGCGGACGTCGAAGGCTACAACGATGTCGCGGCCGTCTTCCGCTCGACCGCCGAAGGCGAAACCGGCCACGCGCACGGACACCTGGAATACCTGGAGGAAGTCGGCGACCCGGCCACCGGATTGCCGATCGGCGCGACCGCCGCCAATCTCAAATCGGCCATCGCCGGCGAAACGCACGAATACACGGATATGTACCCCGGCATGGCCAAGACCGCCCGTGACGAGGACTTCGACGAAATCGCCGACTGGTTCGAGACCCTCGCCAAGGCGGAACGCTCCCACGCAAACCGCTTCCAGAAAGCCCTGGACGCCCTGGACGAGTAAGCCGGTCCCGTGCCCGCGCGAGGCGGGGCGCCGGGGGGTGTCCTTTGCGAAATGGCTCCCTCCGGGC
>DATABW010000004.1:0-1770 GCA_036259375.1 Woeseiaceae bacterium | reverse complement strand
CTTTCATCGATCGCAGGCTCCTACAGCGCTCGAATTTCCTGATCTGCCAGTTTGCAGCTAAACAGCCTGGATTTCGCGGTCGGCAGTCCGCGAAGGTGTCGCCGCGACTTCCGAGAGTATCTGCAGCAGCCGTACGGGATTGACGGGTTTGGCGAGGTGTGCATCGAAACCGGCGGCAAGTGAACGGGTGCGGTCCTCCGGGCGCGCGAACGCCGTTACCGCGACCGCTTTCTGGGCGGCGTTGGCGGCCCGCACGCGGCGCAGCAGTTCGTAGCCGTCCGTTCCGGGCATCCCGATATCGGTGAGCAGCACGTCGCAAGGAGCGGCAGCGAGCATCGCCAACGCTTCATCCGCCGATTCGGCCGTAAGCACGTTGCAGCCCCTTTCCGCCAGCAGCCGGCGCAACAACTCCCTCGCGTCCGCGTCGTCATCGACGACCACCACGCACAGGCCCTTCAACGGCTCGGCCTCGAATTCCTGGCCGGGCGCGAGATCGCGAGCGGTGCCGGCTCCCGTCACGGGCAGCGTGACCGTGAACGTAGCGCCATGGCCCACGCCGTCGCTTTGCGCAACGACCGAACCGCCATGCATCTGGACGATCTGCTTGGCGATGCTCAGGCCGAGACCAAGTCCGCCGTGACGGCGCGTCGTCGATCCGTCTGCCTGCCGGAAGCGTTCGAAGATGGCGGTCAGTAAATCGGTGGGGATGCCCTGACCGGTATCGCGGACAATCAGCTGCACTTCCTGGTTTCGAACCGCCACTTCCACCTCTACGCGCCCGCCCGTCGGTGTGAACTTGATGCCGTTGCCGAGCAGGTTCGTCACCACTTGCTGAAGCCGTGCCGCATCGCAGGAGATCGACAAGTTCGCGGCGGCCCCGACCTTGACCGAAAGGCTCACCCCCTTGGCCTCGGCCACCGGCCGCAGCGCGTCGGCGGCAGCCGTGACGATTCCGGCCACGCTCGCGTGCTCCAGCGTCAAGCCCACCTTGCCGGCCATGATTCGCGACATGTCGAGAAGATCGTCGATGAGCTTGGCCTGCGCCAACGCATTGCGCTCGATCGTCTCGACCGCCTGTGCAAGCTCGGAGCCCTCGAGGCTCTGCCGCAGAACGTGGGTCCAGCCCACGATCGCGTTCAACGGGGATCTCAGCTCATGACTCAGCGTAGCGAGAAATTCCTCCTTGAGCCTCGACGCCCGTTCTGCCTCGCCGCGGGCGAAACGCTCAGCTTCCAGGAGCTCCTGGCGGTGCGCCTGCGCTTCCGCCATTTGCTCGAGAAGCTGCGACAACGCTTCCTCGCGCTCGCGCAGCGTGCGGTTGGCATCAAGGAGCTTCTGCTGTGCCTCCAGTTCCTGCGTCACGTCTCGCTCGATGAGCACGACTTCAATAACTTTCCCCGCTCCGTCCTTTACCGGGTACCCGACGCCGCGCACCCGCCGGTGTGGCGCCTCCGGGTCGCCGGGCACGGCAAACTGGCGGTCCGGCAACTCCACGATGTCGCCGGTGAATGCGCGCCGGAGCAGCGGCTTCAGTTCCGGGTCTTCCCAGGGCCTATCGCCTATTCCCGAATCGCGGCCGCCCTGCTCCCACAGTTGCCGCCATGCGGGGTTGACCTCCTGCACACCGCCGTCCGAGTCGATGACGAGGATCCCCAGGGGCGACTGCTCGACGATCCGCCGGTAGCGTGCCGCCAGTCCCGAGTGTGCGAGCCTCAAGGCCCCCGCTGTCCTCGACCGTTCTTCCCACAGCACGCCGAGCCCGTGGAAGGT
>DATABW010000003.1:0-5886 GCA_036259375.1 Woeseiaceae bacterium | reverse complement strand
TCGCCTGGGCGCTGATTCATCGAGCGGCTTACGACGTCACGGGAAGCGAGGTCCTTGGCGTTCGGCGCGTAGCGTTCCATGAAGCGCTCGCCGTCAGAATTCGTAAGATACCCCCCCTCGCCCCGTACTCCTTCGGTGATGAGCATGCCGGGACCGTAGATGCCGGTGGGGTGGAACTGCACGAATTCCATGTCCTGCAGGGGCAAGCCGGCGCGCAGCACCATGCCGTTCCCGTCACCGGTCGATGTGTGCGCCGACGTGCAGGAAAAATACGCTCGCCCGTAACCGCCTGTCGCGAGGATCACCTGGTGCGAACGGAAGCGGTGCAGCCGCCCGTCTTCGAGATTGATCGCGGTAACACCTCGGCAAACGCCGTCTTCCATAATCAGGTCGAGCGCGAAATATTCGATGTAAAACTCCGCATCCTGCTTCAGCGCCTGCTGGTACAGCGTGTGCAGCATCGCATGACCGGTACGATCGGCGGCGGCGCAGGTGCGCTGGGCGGTGCCTTCGCCGAAGTGCGTGGTCATGCCGCCGAACGGCCGCTGGTAGATGCGCCCGTCCTCGGTACGGGAGAACGGCAGTCCGTAATGCTCGAGCTCGATAACAGCGGCGGGCGCTTCCTTGCACATGTATTCAATTGCGTCCTGGTCGCCGAGCCAGTCCGACCCCTTCACCGTGTCGTACATGTGCCAGCGCCAGTCGTCCTCACCCATATTGCCAAGAGCAGCGCTGATGCCGCCCTGCGCAGCCACCGTGTGACTGCGAGTCGGGAACACCTTGGTGATGCAGGCCGTGCTGAAATCGGCTTCGGCGAGACCGAGCGTGGTTCGCAAACCGGCGCCGCCGGCGCCGACTACGACCACGTCATAGCTGTGGTCGATGAAATCGAACGTCTTCACGAGTCGGCTCCAAGCACCAGGATCACCACGGCGAACAGCGCGACGACCGCGAGCAGCGCATGGATGAACTTGGACAGGATCAGGGACACCACCCGTACGAACGGCTGATGCACGTAATCTTCGATCACAACCTGCAGCCCCAGGCTCGAGTGCCATGCCGTCGTAGCGGCGAGCAGGAACATCAGCATGCCGTTCCAGGGCCTGGCCATCCACTCTTGAACGGTGTCAAAGGAGAAGCCGGGCAGCAAGAGCATGGAAACGAGGAACCAGGCGCTCAACAACAACAGGGCAACGGCCGAGAGGCGCTGCGACCACCAGTGCTCCGTCCCCGCATGGGCGGCGCCGTGGCCGAGAGCGCGAGCCAGGGGTGTACGCAGGTCCATCGAATCAGATGGCCAGCCAGTAGGCCAGTGTCAACACGACCGTACTCGCGATGACGATCCAGCCGGTCGTATTCGCCTGCGGAATCTCGAATCCCAGTCCGACATCCCAGAAAAGGTGCCGGATGCCGTTCGCCAGGTGGAAGAACAGGGCCGCGCTCCACAAGACCAGGAAAATGCGGCCGGCGAGCGATCCCATGATGCCGTCGAAGTGCGCATAAGACTGCGCTCCCCCAGCCGCAGCAGCGAGCCACGCCACCAGCACGACCAGCCCCAGCGACAGCATAATGCCGGTGACCCGGTGCAGGATCGACACCGTCATCGTCATCGGCCAGCGATAGATGAACAGGTGCGGCGACATCGGCCGCTGACTGTTGTTCATCGGCAAGTTGCCCTTAGGTGACACTTGGAAAAACAGTGCGAGAGTATGCCAGACTGCGCGTGATCGTGCAGGCGGCAAGGAAAAGCGATTGTTTCAGCTGATCGAATTAAAAGGCGACGACGCGGCGTCCTTCCTCCAGGGCCAGTTGACGCAGGACGTGCAGAAGCTCCCGGACGCTGGCGCCCTGCTCGGGGCCTGGTGCAATCCGAAGGGCCGCGTCATCTGCGTCACGAGGATGCTGGCGCTGGACGGCTCGTTCGGTCTCGTGTTGCCTTCCGAGCTCGTGGACACAGTCCTGAAACGTCTGCTGATGTATCGGCTGCGGTCGCGCGTCGACATTACGGCTGCCCCAGACTGGCAGAGCACCGCGGTGGCGACGGAGACAGACCTCGAAGCGCTCCGAACCCGCGAGCTGCTGCCGAAAGGTGCGCGCGGCGCCTGCCGCCGGGCACACGGGATCACGGCAATCGAAGTCGGCAGCCCCGAACGCTGCATCGAGCTGCACGGCCGTCGGACGGCCATTAACGGTCTCGAACTCGCCATGCCCCTCCCGGACGCCAACTGGCGCAAAGCCCTGGTCGACGCCGGCATCCCCACGATCGACGCCGCTACGAGCGAACGGTACACGCCGCACATGCTGAACCTCGACCTCCTCGGCGCCGTGAGCTTCGACAAGGGCTGTTACACCGGCCAGGAAATCGTCGCGCGCACGCAGCACCGCGGACAGACCAAACGCCGCCTCTGCCATTACCGCCTGGAAGAAGGAGAACCCGCTGTCGGCGACCGGCTGACGCACGAAGGCCGCGAAGTGGGCGAGGTGGTCAACACCGCGGGGGCCGATTTCCTGGCCGTCGCCCCGGTCGAACTGCACGAGCGAAACCTTGAGGTGAACGGGCAGCGAGCCTCGCCAGTGCCGCTCCCCTATGCCGCCTGTCCATGACGTGCGAGGCAGGGCCGCAGGAGCCCGTCTTACGGGCGCTACGAGCCCGCCATCCTCGTCGCCCGTGAGCCGGGCTCCTACGAGGACGCCTCCGGCCGCATGTGCGGGAACAGGAGCACGTCGCGAATGGACGGCGAGTCGGTGAACAGCATTACCAGCCGGTCGATGCCGACGCCAAGACCGCCGGTCGGGGGCATGCCGTACTCCAGCGCGCGAATGTAATCGGCGTCGAACAGCATCGCTTCCTCGTCGCCCGCACTCCGGCTCGCCACCTGGGCATGGAAACGTTCGGCCTGTTCTTCCGGGTCGTTCAGCTCGGAGAAGCCGTTGGCGATTTCGCGGCCGGCAATGAAGAGTTCGAAACGATCGGTGACGAACGGGTCGTCGTCGTTCCGGCGCGACAGGGGCGAAACCTCCGTCGGGTAGGCGGTTACGAAGGTCGGCTCGCGTAGCTTCGATTCGGCGGTCTTCTCGAATATTTCCATCTGCAGCTTGCCGGCGCCGTAGTTCTCGTGCACGGGAACACCGAGGTCCCCGGCGATCCCGGCCAGGTAATCGCGATCCCGGAGCCGATGGCGCTCGAGCCTCGGGTTGAACGCGAGTATGGCGTCTTCGAGCGTCCTGCGCGCGAACGACTTCGACAGGTCGAGTTCCTCGCCCTGGTACAGAATCGACGTGCGGCCGAGAACCGACTGGCACATGCCTGTCAGCATCGCTTCGAGCATTTCCATGATCTCCTCGAACCCCGCGTAGGCGCGATACAGCTCGAGCATCGTGAATTCCGGGTTGTGCTGCGTCGAGACGCCTTCGTTGCGGAAGTTGCGGTTGATCTCGTAGACGCGCTCGAACCCGCCGACGACCAGCCGTTTGAGGTACAGCTCCGGTGCAATGCGCAGGAAGAGCGGCATGTCGAGCGCGTTGTGATGGGTCGCGAACGGCCGCGCAAGCGCGCCGCCGGCGATGGTCTGCATCATGGGCGTCTCGACCTCCAGGAAATCCTGCGATTCGAGAAACGCGCGGATGTAAGCGACCACGCGTGCCCGCGTGCGGAACACCTCGCGGCTGCCCTCGTTCATGATCAGGTCGACGTAGCGCTGCCGGTAGCGCGTCTCCTGGTCTGCCAGACCGTGAAATTTTTCCGGCAGGGGTCGCAGCGATTTGGTCAGCAGCCGGACCTCGTCCGCCATGACCGTAAGCTCGCCGGTCTGCGTCTTGAACAGGCTGCCCGAGGCGCCGACGATGTCGCCGACGTCCCACTTCTTGAAGTCCTGGTACATCCCTTCGGGGAGGCGGTCGCGTTCCAGGCGTAGCTGTATTTGTCCGGTGCGGTCCTGCAGTTTGATGAAACTGCCCTTTCCCATGACGCGCTTTGCCATCATGCGGCCGGCGACGCTTACCTGCACCGCCTCTTCCCGCAGGTGCTCGTCCGAGTGCGCGCCATACGTCACGCGCAATTCCTCGGCCAGCGCGTTGCGGCGAAAATCGTTCGGAAACGCATTGCCCCGCGTGCGGCCGGCCGCGAGCTTGCGGCGCCGCTCGGCTATCAGCGTGCTTTCGTCTTTGTTATCCCCATTCTTCACCCGCACGTCCTCTTTCGGCATCGGCACGGCTGCGTTACAGCCCCTGCTTCAGGCTGGCTTCGATGAAACGATCAAGTCCGCCGTCGAGCACCGCCTGCGTGTTGCCTGTCTCCACACCCGTCCTGAGATCCTTGATCCGGCTTTGATCCAGTACATACGATCTTATCTGACTTCCCCAGCCGACGTCGGCCTTGCTGTCTTCCACGGCGGCGGCTTTGGCGCGCCTGTTCTGCAGCTCGAGTTCGTAGAGCTTGGCTTTCAGTTGCTTCATGGCCGTTGCGCGGTTCTTGTGCTGCGAGCGGTCGTTCTGGCATTGCACGACGGTGTCGGTCGGCAGGTGCGTGATGCGCACGGCGGATTCCGTACGATTGACGTGCTGCCCGCCGGCACCGCTCGCGCGGTAAACGTCTATGCGCAGGTCCGACGGATCGATCTCAATGTCGATCTCGTCGTCTACTTCGGGCGAGACAAAAACGCTGGCAAACGAGGTGTGGCGGCGATTGCCGGAATCGAACGGGGACTTGCGAACGAGGCGGTGCACGCCGGTTTCGGTGCGCAACCAGCCGTAAGCGTAATCGCCGCTGATCCTGAGCGTCGCGCTCTTGATGCCGGCCACTTCACCCGCCGACGCCTCGATCACCTCGGCATCGAACTCGTGAGCCTCCGCCCATCGCAGGTACATGCGCAGCAGCATCTCCGCCCAGTCCTGCGCCTCGGTGCCGCCTGCGCCGGACTGGATGTCGAGGAACGCGTTCGCCTCGTCCATTTCGCCGCTGAACATCCGGCGGAACTCGAGCTCCTCGACGCGCCGCTCGAAGCCGGCCACGTCGGACGCGAGTTCGCCGATCGTGCCGCTGTCGCCTTCCTCCAGCGCAAGTGCCAGCAATTCCCCTGCGTCTGCAAGGCCGGAAGACAACTCCCGCAGCCCGGTGACGGTTTTCTCCAGCGCCGAGCGTTCGCGGCCAAGGGCCTGCGCCCGCTCCGGATCGTCCCACACACCGGGCTGTTCGAGTTCCCGCTCGACTTCCGTCAGGCGCTCCGCCCGCGCATCGAAGTCAAAGATACCTCCTCAGCGCAGTGACGCGCTCGGTGAGGTCGGTAATCTGCTGCCTGATCTGGTTCGGTTCCATGGCTTTGGGGTCAAAAAACGCGGCATGTTACCACGCAAACCCTACCCTCCTTAAAGGGCGGTGACCTGCTCCACCAGGAGCTGTGGCGACTCCACCCCGCGCCATTCGTTCACGTCCAGCCGGAACACGAGCCGCAGCGTGCCGCGCAAGGCGGCCCCGGCCTGGTTGAACGCGATCGCATCCATGGCGTGCCCGCCTTCGACCGGCCGCACGCGCATTTTCAGATGCGCCTCGCCGACCGTCCGCTGCTCGAGGAGCTCGAAATCGCCGCTCCACACCGGCTCGGGGAATCCGGCGCCCCAGGGGCCGGCCTCCCGCAACAAGCGCGCGAAAGGCAGGGTCAGGGATGCCACGGGCAGGCAGCCGTCAGTGAGGATGGCGCCGCTGAAGTCGGCCCGCGGGTACAGGCGCGCAAGCTGCTCGCAGACCGCCCGCGAGAATGCGGCAAGGCTCTCCTCCGGGAGGCTCAGGCCGGCGGCCATCGCATGCCCGCCGAACTTCCCGACGAGACCGGGCGCCGCGGTCGAGACGGCTTCTAGCAGGTCGCGTATGTGCACGCCCGCCACGGAGCG
>DATABW010000002.1:0-4422 GCA_036259375.1 Woeseiaceae bacterium | reverse complement strand
CGCTTCTACTGCTATTTCGCGCTGGCGATCCTCGCGACCGTCGGCGCGGCTTTCGCCGCGAACCTGCTGACGCTGTACCTGTTCTACGAGGCGCTCACCCTGGCGACGTATCCGCTCGTCACGCATGGCGGCGCGGACAAGGACCGGGCCGGCGGCCGCACCTACCTCACGATCCTGCTCGGCACGTCGCTCGTTTTCCTCCTGCTCGCCATCGGCTGGACCTACGCGTTAACCGGCACGCTGTCGTTCGTGGAAGGTGGCGTGTTCATGCGCGGTTCCGATCTCCTTCCCGGAGTGACGCCGGCGCTACTTGGGCTGCTCTTCGCACTTTTCCTCTTCGGCACCGGCAAGGCGGCCTTGATGCCCTTCCATCGCTGGTTGCCGGCTGCGATGGTGGCCCCGACGCCGGTCTCCGCGTTGTTGCACGCGGTGGCGGTGGTAAAGCTCGGCGTGTTCGCAATCCTCAAGATCACGGTGTACACGTTCGGGCTGGATACGCTGGCCACCTTCGATGCGGCGCAGCTGATGCAGTACGTAGCGGCGGCAACCCTGCTGGTGGCGGCCGTTCAGGCCATACGCCAGGACAATCTCAAGCGGCGCCTCGCGTACTCGACCATCAGCCAGCTCGCCTACATCGTACTGGCGGCAACGCTCGCCAGCCGCATTTCGCTGCTGGGAGGCGGCATGCATATTGCGGCGCATGCGTTTGCGAAAATCACACTCTTCTTCTGCGCGGGCGTGATCCTGGTGTCGCTGCACAAGACGGCCGTCAGCGAGCTTGCCGGCATAGGCCGGGCGATGCCGATCACGATGACCGCCTGGACGGTGGCGAGCCTCTGCGTCATCGGCATGCCGTTGACGGCAGGATTCTGGAGCAAGTGGTACCTCGCGCGGGGCGCCCTGGACGCCGGCGAGCCGTTGATGCTGGTCGTGATCCTGCTCGGTTCGCTGCTCGCGATGGGCTACCTGCTGCCGCCGGCCATCCGTGCCTTCTACCCGGCTCACGGCAATGGACCGGCGAGCGGGGTCGCGGCACTGGAATCCGAGGGCCCGTGGCCGTCGTTGCTGGCGTTGTCCCTGACGGCGGCGATCAGCGTGCTGCTCTTCTTCGCCGCGCAGCCGATCTTCCGTTTTCTCGAAGGACTCGTGGGCTGATATGACTGACGAACGGCAGCCGAGCGACACCAGGCCGGGTGAGACGCCGCTGTTCTGGGTGACGCGCCAGGGCGCCCGCATTGCGCTGATCGCGCTGCACGTTGCGGCGCTGATCGCCGTCGTGACCGAATTCGTATTCCCGTTTCCGGAAGACGCGCACGCGGTCGAGCGCGTGCACGCGCTCGATTTTCCAGCCTCGTACGCGATCTACGGCTTCGTCGCCTGCGTCATCCTGGTGCTGCTCGGCATCGTCCTGCGCCGCATCGTGATGCGCGACGAGAACTACTACGGTGAAGAGCGATGATGCTGGACGCCGCCTTCCCACTGCACCTCGACTGGGACGTGCTGCCGGGATTGCCGCCGGCGCTCCTGTTCTTTGCAGGCGCCGTCCTGCTGGTGCTGCTTCAAGGGCGGCAGCGGCTGCAGCAGCTGGTACTCATCCTGGTGCCTGTGCTCGGCATTCTGAACCTGCTGTCGCTGGAGAACGGGAACCAGTTCACCTGGCAGGTGCTGGATTTCGAGCTCGTGCAGCTGCGTGTCGACCGCCTGAGCATGCTGTTCGGGCTGTTGTTTCACGTCGGCGCGATCATCGGCGGCATTTACGCGCTTTGCGTGCGCGACACGTCCCAGCATGCCGCCGCCCTGGCGTATGCGGGTTCGGCACTGGGCGCCGTGTTTGCGGGCGACCTCATTTCCCTCTTCTTTTACTGGGAGGGTATGGCAGTGGCGTCGGCCTTCCTGGTGTGGGCGGGCCGGACGCAGGATTCGATTGGCGCAGGTTTCCGCTATCTGGCGTTGCACTTGCTCTCGGGCCTGCTGTTGCTGGGCGGAGCGCTCATTCACTACCAGGCCACCGGCGACATCGCCTTCGATTTCATCGGCGCCGGCACGCTGGCCGGCGGGCTCATCCTGCTCGCCTTCGGCATCAAGTGCGGATTTCCGCTGTTTCACGGCTGGATCACCGATGCCTACCCGCGTTCGACGCCGAGCGGGACGGTCTTCCTCAGCATGTTCACGACCAAGGTGGCGGTGTACGCGCTCGCCCGCGGCTTCCCCGGAACCGACATTCTCGTGCCCGTCGGCACGGTCATGGCGATGTTCCCGATCTTCTACGCCGTCATCGAGAACGACCTGCGCCGCGTCCTCGGCTACAGCATGATCAACCAGATCGGATTCATGGTCGTAGGCGTCGGCATCGGGACAGAGCTCGCACTGAACGGGGCCGTCGCACACGCTTTCAACGAGGTGCTGTTCAAAGGCTTGCTGTTCATGACGATGGGCGCCGTCCTGTTCCGGGTCGGCAATGTCCTCGGCAGCGACATCGGCGGCCTGTACCGCTCGATGCCGATAACGACCGTCTGCTGCGTGGTCGGCGCGGCTTCTATCTCGGCCTTTCCGTTGTTCAACGGCTTCGTGTCGAAGTCCATGATCATGGCGGCGATGATCGAGGAAGGACACACCCTGGCATGGCTGGGGCTCCTGTTTGCGTCCGCCGGGGTTTTCCATCACGCCGGCATAAAGATTCCGTACTTCGCTTTCTTCGGCCACGACGCGGGAATTCGCGTTGCCGAGGCGCCGCGCAACATGCTGGCCGCAATGTGCATCGCAGCGGTTCTCTGTATATTCGTCGGCTCGTACCCGGCGGTGCTGTACGGGCTACTGCCGTGGGATGCCGGTTATGCGCCTTACACTTACCCTCACGTCATCGTACAGGTGCAACTGCTGCTGTTTTCCGCGCTCGCCTTCGCCTGGCTCAAGCTCACGGGCATCTACCCGCCGGAGTTGCGCTCCGTGAATGTCGATGCCGACTGGCTATACCGGCGGCTCGCTCCGCGAGCGCTCGGTGGGGCAGCAGCGGGCGCCGGTTATGCGTCGGCCTCGTTCGCCCGGCAGTGGCAGGGCTATGGAGGCCGCCTGCGTAGCGGCATCGAGCCGCTTACCCGTTCCCTTGCAACCGGTACTGCCGCCCTCGTGGTGGGAGTGGTGCTGGCCGGTTACCTGATTCCCTACTACCTGAGCCCATGGTGATCGCTCGCTTCTCCGTTGCCGCTGTCGTGTTCGCCGCCGCATGGTTGCTGTGGTCGGGGCATTTCACGCCGCTCCTGCTGTTCTTCGGCGTCGTTTCCGTCTTGCTGGCGCTGTGGCTGGCTGCGCGCATCGGGTTTCTCGATCTGGAGGCGTATGCCTTCCACCTCGCCCCGCGCCTGCCCCGCTATTGGCTTTGGCTGCTGAAGGAGATCGCGAAGGCGAACGTAACGGTGGCGAAGATCGTGCTGAGCCGGCGCATGCCGATCAGCCCCACGGTCATTTCGGTCGATGCGAGCGAGCTTGCACCGGTGACGCAGGTGCTGCTGGCGAATTCGATCACACTGACGCCGGGGACCGTGTCGATAGACGTCGATCGCGGGGTGATCGAGGTGCACTGCCTGACGGTCGAGTCCGCGCGCGACCTGAAGAGCGGCGACATGCTCCGCCACGCCGGAAAAGTGGCAGGAGACTGAATCGATGTACGTAGCGGCAGCGGTTGCGGTCCTGGTCACGATGGCGCTCGCGCTGGTTCGCGCGCTGCTGGGCCCCACCGTCTATGACCGGGTGCTCGCGGTAAACATGTTCGGCACCAAAACGGTGCTGCTGCTGTCGGTTGTCGCGTTCCTGTACGGCCGCACGGATTTCCTGGACCTGGCACTGGCCTATGCGCTGATCAACTTCATCGGAGTGCTGGCGGTGCTGAAATTCGTGCAGGACTTCGCGATGCGGCACCCGGATTCGGAGGAGAAGCGGTGAGCCTGGAAGCGGTTCTGGATGTTGCGAGCTGGGTTCTGCTGGTGGTTGGCGGGTTTTTCGTGTTCGTCGGCGGCGTCGGCGCGTTGCGGATGCCGGACATTTACACCCGCATGCACGCGGCAGGCCTCACCGATACGCTGGGCACGCTCCTGACGCTCTCGGGCCTCATCCTGCAGGCCGGGATTACGCTTTCCGCCGCCAAGCTGCTGGCAATCATGCTGTTCCTGCTCCTCACCGCGCCGACGGCCGCCTACGCGCTCGCGAACGCCGCCCGCCTCTCCGGCCTCGCGCCCGAGCGGTCGCAGGAACACGACGAGGCCTGAGCGATGGAAGTACTGTTCGGCGCATTCCTTCTCACGATGCTGGTCATTACCGCGATCGGCATCGTCCGCGCGCACAATCTGTTCGTCGCGGTCATTCTCACCGGCATCTTCAGCCTGCAGATGGCGTCCATGTTCTTCATCCTCGATGCCGCCGACGTCG
>DATABW010000001.1:0-4140 GCA_036259375.1 Woeseiaceae bacterium | reverse complement strand
TTGATTCGCGCGGCTGACGGCTGTCAAATCAGCTCGTTACTTCGACTTTTGGGAGGCTTCGGAGCGGTTCGGAGAGGGTACTGGAGGCTAGGGTCGGAATCGAACCGGCGTACACGGCTTTGCAGGCCGCTGCATGACCACTCTGCCACCTAGCCAATATCGGGGAATTGCACCGCCTCCGGCGGCCGAAAACATACCACAGTCGCGCAGAGGCCGCGCAGTATACCGCCCTCCCCCGCGGTTTCAATTGAGCTCCGCAAATCAGTGCATTAGCGCGAACGAGCAGCGAATAGCATAATGGCCCGATGCACTCGAACCTTTTTCGCCGCTGCGCGATCCCCACGGTGGTCCTGGCAGGACTCGTCTTCGGCGGCTGCACCGAAGATACGGCGGCGCCGGACGCGGCTGGTCTCCCGATCCAACCGCTGGAGACAGGGGCTGCGCCCGGCAGCCTGGGTCCGAAGCTGTCGTCCGGTGCCGGCGGCGCGCTCGTGCTGAGCTGGGTGGAACCGCTCGGCGCCGCCCATCGGCTGCGGTATTCCCGGTTCACGGGCGGTGCGTGGAGCGAACCGCGAACCGCCGCCGCGGGCGAGGACTGGTTCGTCAACTGGGCGGATTTCCCGTCCGTGGTGCCGCTCTCCGACTCTCTCTGGGCTGCGCACTGGCTCGCCAGCCAGCCGGCCGGCGGCTATGCCTACGACGTGCTGGTGTCGCTGTCGCAGGATGGCGGGGCGAACTGGTCCGCCCCTGTGAAGCCGCACGATGACGGCACGCCGACCGAACACGGATTCGTGACGCTGTTTCCAAGCGGCTCCGCCACCGGAGTCGTCTGGCTCGACGGCCGCCAGATGGCCACGGCTGCGAAGGCGGGCGAGATCCGGGGCATGACGTTGCGAGCGGCCACGCTGGCCGCGGATCGCCGAATCGGCAACGAAGCCGTCATCGACGACCTGACCTGCGATTGCTGCCAGACCGATGTCGCGACCACAACGGCCGGCGCAATCGCAGTGTATCGCGACCGCACCGAAGAAGAGACACGCGACATCTACACGGCGCGGCTGGTGAATGGGGCCTGGCAGCCCGGCGAGGCAGTCGCCGATGACGGCTGGACGATCGGCGGGTGCCCGGTCAATGGCCCCGTGATAGAGGCCGACGGCGAAAGGGTCGCGATCGCATGGTTCACCGCTGCCGATGAGGAGCCACGCGTGCGCGTCGCAAGCTCCGGCGATGCGGGGAGGACGTTCTCGGCGCCGATCGACATGGCAAGTCGCGACACGTCCGGACACGTGGGTCTCGCACTGCTGCCGGAGAACGGTCTCGCCGTGAGCTGGACCTGCGGGTTGCCCGATGGAAACACCGGTGTTTGCCTGCGCGCGCTGTCGGGCACCGGCGAACCCGGTCCGCTGCACGTTCTGACCGGTGATGCACACGTGCCGACGCTCAGCGTTCCGCAACTCGCGCGCCACGGCGATGTGCTCGTCGCTGCCTGGACGGAAAAAGCCGGCGGCGACACGACGATTGCCAGCGCCCGTTTCCCGATCGCCTCGCTCCGTTGACGGGAGTCGTGAAACAGACATTCCGCGACGCGATGCGCGGCAAGGATTTCGTCCTGACGGTGCAACTACCGCTGGATTCCGGGACCGTCGCGCGCGACGTGCACGCCGATGTCGACAGGTTGCGCGAGCACGTCGACGCCGTTCAGGTCAGCGATAACCCGGGCGCGAGGCCGCACATTTCACCCATTGCCGCCGCCTGCCTGGTCCTGCAGGCCGGTGTGGATCCGGTGGTGCACCTGCACTGCCGCGATCGCAACCGCATCGCACTGCAGAGCGAACTGATGGGCGCTGCGGCCATCGGCGTGACGAGCCTGGTCCTGTCGCGCGGTGAAAAGCTTCCGGCGTCTCTCAAGCAGCAGGTGAAAGGTGTATTCGATATCGGTGCGCAGCGGTTGCTGGCCACGGCGCAGGCGCTGAACGCGCATGAAAGGCTCATCGCGCCGCCCGGCTTCTTTCTCGGCGCGAATGTCACGGCCATCGACCCGCCGG
Source organism: Woeseiaceae bacterium (assembly GCA_036259375.1). Lineage (GTDB taxonomy): Bacteria > Pseudomonadota > Gammaproteobacteria > Steroidobacterales > Woeseiaceae > IDS-8. The sequence continues at coordinate 2,095 of DATABW010000001.1, read as the reverse complement.
AAGACTGGACCGCCGACGGCGTCGACGGAAAAGCAGACGCCGGGATCAAGTTCGTGCAGACGCAGGCGTGCCTCGACCTCGAAACGCTGCGGAGCTACATGGCGGCGCTGATCGCGCGCAAGGCGCTCGAGCGGATCTCCGTCGTGGTACAGGTTCCACTGATCGATTCAATGGAGATGTTGCAGGAACTGCGGCACGGCCGGCGCCCGTTGTTGGTTCCCGAGGCGATCGTTCAACGTCTCAAGACTGCCGTCGACATTCGAACCGAAGGCGAAACGATCTGCCGCGAACTCCTGGAAGGCGTGCAGCGCGTCCCGGGCATCAGCGGTGTCAACCTGATCTGCCGGAACTCCGAAGCGGCAACACGCGTGCTCGGCGGTTGCGATTGACAAGCAGTGTCTCCGTCGCTGCAGGCGGCCCGCTCGCCGCTTGCGCGAGAGCGATGCCCTACTCTCTTGAAAGGTAACTCGTCAGCCAGTCGGCGACCGTCTCGTGCCACTGGATCGAATTGCCGGGCGACAGCACCCAGTGGTTTTCGTCCGGGAACACCAGCAGCTTCGACGGAATGCCCTGGCGCTGAAGTGCCGTGAAGGCGGCCAGCCCCTGCTCCGGCGGCACGCGATAATCCTCGAGCCCGTGGATCACCAGCATCGGCGTCTGCCATTCGGAAACGTAATTGACGGGATTCCAGCGCTCGTACGCTTCGGGCGCTTCGTAATAGGGAGCGCCGAAGTCCCACTCGGGAAACCACAGTTCCTCGGTGGAATAGTAGAAGCTCCGCAGGTCGAACAGCCCGTCGTGATTCACGAGGCACTTGAATCGGTCGGGCCACCGGCCGGCGATCCAGTTGATCATGTAACCGCCGTAGGAGGCGCCCAGCGCGCAGGCGTTCTCCGCTTCGAGCCACGGGTACTGTTCGATCGCGGCGGCCAGCCCTTTTCTCAGGTCCTCGAGCGGCTTGCCGCCCCAGTCCCCGTTGATCGAGTCGACGAACTCCTGGCCGTAGCTGCGCGAGCCGTGGAAATCGACCACGACGACGCCGTAGCCTTGCGCGGCATACGTCTGCGGATTCCAGCGGTAGCTCCAGCCTTCGCTGAACGTGCCTTGCGGCCCCCCGTGGATCAGAAATGCGATCGGGTAGGTTTCTCCCGCTTCGAAGCCGACCGGCCGGAACACGTAGCCATAGACGGTGTCGTCTCCCGCGCCCGCGAACTGAAACTGCTCGTAATCCGCCATCTGGACGTCCCCGAGCGCATCGGCATTGATGGCAGTGAGCCGCGCCGCATCGCCCTCGCCTGCTAGCGCCAATGCGTAAAGATCGGCGGGAGCGGCAAACGAGTCCTGCACGAACACGAGCCGGTCTCCGGCTATTCGGAGCGCGGATACGGCAGGACCGTCCGTCACCGCTTCCACCGCACCGCCCGCGAGGCTGATGCGGAAGATGCGGGTTGCGCCGATGTCCCCGGCGGTGATGTAGACGTACTCACCGTCGGGCCCGAACACGATGTCCCCGGCCGAGCGGTCGAAGCGCTCCGTAAGATTGCGGGTTTCGCCGCTTTCGACATCGCGGACCATCACGTCGACCTGGTCGGACTCGTAGCCGGGGCGGCGCATCGCGCCCCACGCGAGACGCTGCCCGTCCGGCGAGACGACCGGGTGCGTGTCCAGCGCGTCGTTCCCGGCGGTCAGGTTTTCCGGCTCGGCCGAGCCGTCGGCAGGCGCGCGGAAAATATCGAAATTCATGGACCAGGGCTCGGTCCGTCCGGCTTCGCGCAGCGCGAAAAAGAGCGTCGCGCCATCGGCGGCGAACGCGATCTCCTCGCGCCCGCCGAACGGCACGGATGGAACGTCGCCATCGAGGTTGCCCGACACTTCGACCGGCTCGCCGGAGGCCTTGCCGTTCTTGCCGAGCTCGACCGTGAACAGCGAAGAACGACGTCCGTCCTCCCACGCGTCCCAGTGCCGGACGAACAACGTGTCGTAAAGCCGGCCGGTGTCGTTGTCGCGCTCCGCCTTCTTCAGGCGGTCGGCGGTGCACTCGAACGACTCGCAATCCGGGAAAACGTCGGCGGTGAAGGCGATCCGGCTCCCCTGC